>NZ_JAMOKT010000070.1:0-35454 GCF_023656795.1 Parabacteroides caeci | reverse complement strand
TAGTTTGAGCCGGTCTCTGCATACAAACAGAGGCTTAGAAAAGCTTGAGCCGTATGAGGGGAAACTCTCATGTACGGTTCTTAGGGGGGAAGAGGGCAGCAATGCCCTTGACCTACCCGATCGCCCGTCCGACCTCGAACAGAGGGACGGACGGGGTGTAAGGGCCGGTAACGAGATTGCCAAGCATTTCGCAGGGAACAACGTGGATGTCATCATTTATGCCGTGGAAAAGTCGCTGGACTCGTACAAGTTCAACCTGCTGCACTGCAAGCAGACGTTCATCTCGCAGTTGAAGTCCGGCGCGTTGGGTGCGCGTACCATCGACGAGGGGGCTATGGACGAGAAGTCGGGCATGAACTTCTCGGAATACATGGCGTTGCTCTCCGGCAATACCGATCTGCTCGATAAGGCGAAATTGGAAAAGAAAATCGCATCGCTCGAAGGGGAACGCAAGTCGTGGGACAAGGGCAAGCGTGATTCGGAGTTCAAATTGGAAGCCAAGACGGGGGAACTGCGCAACAACACGGCGGTCATCGAAGCCATGACGGAGGACTGGAACCGCTTTCTTTCCGTTGTCAAGACCGACAAGGAGGGCAACCGCCTGAATGCGGTCAGGGTGGACGGCGTTTCTTCTTCGGATGAGAAGGTTATCGGAAAGCGTTTGCAGGAGATTGCCAGGAACGCCACGACGGGCGGACTGTACAATCCTGTCGGAGAACTTTACGGTTTCCCGATAAAGGTGGTCAGCGAGAGGATGCTCAAAGAGGGGCTGGAGTTTACCGACAACCGTTTCGTGGTGGAGGGGAACTACAAGTACACCTACAACAACGGGCATCTGGCGATGGCTGACCCGGTGGCCGCAGCACGCAACTTCCTGAACGCGTTGGAGAAGATACCCTCCACCATCGACCAGTACAAGGCGAAGAACGAGGTGCTGGAAAAGGAGGTTCCGCAGTTGCAGGAGATAGCGGGCAAGGTGTGGAAGAAGGAGGACGAGCTGAAGCAACTCAAGTCCGAACTTGCCGCGCTCGACCGCAAGATACAGTTGGAGCTTGCGCCGCCCACGCCCGAAGTCGCCGAAAAGGAGAATGACGGGCAGGAGGTCAAGCCGGATACGGAAGGTGTACGGAACGTACCGTCACAACCCACCGAAGAAGCTCCGCTGATACGCAGCCCGGCGAATGAGCGAAGTCCGTCTGGGAATTTCATTGCCGACCATGTCGTTATCGGACGGCCGGGATTCAACGTTCGTGACGAATGCAAACCGAAAGGAATAAAAATGTGAACGAGTGTGGATATGTATGGCAGGATTGGGAATATACCGTTCCTTTTCCTGCCTTTTTCCATCAATATGGTATAACAGGGATTCCATACGTAAAATCCTCCAATTTATATCAAGGAATAGGGTGTTGAAAGTAAATCGTCACGGCAAATCCGCCATATTTTCAGTATTTTTCGCTAATTTTGCAACCAAAATAGTCAGGCATAATAAAATGGAACCATCTATATACAGTTATTCACTTTGTATTGCGCTGCCGTTGATGTTGTTCTTCGGCTTTTATTTTTTGCTGGCCCAAACCCCGGAAAAGGCCATTTTTGAGAATTACCTACGCTCCCGGCGGATAATGGGTATGGCGTTGTTATTGCTTGCGGCAAACTATTCGGTACATTTCTTCTTCGGGATAAGGTTCAAAAATGTCCATGCAGCCATATTGATGAATCTGTCCACCTATTTTCTGTGCTACTACCTTTTCAGTTCAGCATTGATAACACTGCTTGACCGTTTCTATATCACACGGAAAAGGATTCGGACGCATATCATTCTATGGATCATCTTCTCCGGACTTTCCGGGGTTGTCCTATTGTTGTTTCCGGATGGAATAGTGCAGAAAAGCACTTTGCTGGCTTTGGCAGCATGGCTGGTGGTTTACGGACTGGTGTTGTCTCGCAGAGTCATTGTCGCATACCGCAGAGCTGTCCGGATTTTCGATGACACACATGCCGATGATATAGGCGCATATATAAAATGGCTGTCCATCTTTACTTATTGGGCTCTTATCTTCGGAGTTGGATGCGGATTGCTTACATTTTTGCCTGATGAATACGTTTATATATGGATTCTGTCATCAATTCCGTTTTACGTCTATCTCTACCATTGCTACCGGAATTATCTGCTGTTTTACGAACAGGTGGAAACCGCAATGGAAGATGGTATGATTTCTGAAGAGGAAGACCCGTGTGACACTAAACTGGAACAGATACAGAAACTGGAGAACCCGTCATACCGTTCCGAAATGGCGGAGAAAATAAACGGCTGGATTGATGCGGAGGGTTATATCCAGTCCGGCCTTACCATAAAGAAACTTGCTGATATGCTCCAGACTAACCGCACCTATCTGTCTGAGTATATCAAAACGACGTATGGTGCATCGTTCCGCGATTGGATTACCGGTCTCCGCATCAATTATGCGAAACGCCTGCTTGCGCAATATCCGAGGCTGACGGTTGCTGACATTTCTGAAAGATCCGGCTTTCTGTCCCCAAGCCATTTCATCAGGCTGTTCAAGGAAAATTCAGGCTGTACTCCTGTCAAATGGAGGAAAACAGAGGCGGAATAATGCACTGCTTTATGCCCAATAGAAATAGCCTAAACGACAAAAAATAGTCTGAACGACAAAACTGAAATGTTCTAAACAACAAAAATATGCGATTCTGACAATTGAGACATTTTTTATAGGCAAGAATCGGGCTGAATTTAAATCTTTTCGCTTATTTTGTATGTTAAGTCTGGATTGGAAATTTAAAAAGCATATAAAAAATGAGCAAAAGAATCCTATTCTTCATTTTGTTTTCGTGGCTGGCATCGGCAGCTTTTCCTGCTTTTGCGCAGCAGAAAATCGACACGGTCTACACTTTCCGCTTCGTGCCGCGGAAAGACATGTTCTATGTGCCATGGAATGACAATGGCAAAGAACTTGCGCGTCTTCTGGAGTGTATCGAAAGTAACAAACCGGATATAGTGGAGGGACGGCTGCCTCTTTACGTGGACGGATACTGTAACTCCGGCAAGTCGGAACGGGCAAGCCTTGCCATTGCGAAGATACGTTCCAACCGTGTGAAATCAGAGTTGATTACCCGGAAAGGACTGCGTGAAAACAACTTCATCACCCGTAACCATGCCTCGGATGGCGACTTCGTGACGGTGCGTATCATACTGCCGAAAGAGAAAGTGCCGGCTATTGTGGAGGATACACATCCCGGTTACGAGGAAGAAAAGGAACAGTCACTCCGTGAAAACGACAAGGCTACAGAAACAATCCAAGACGCAGAGGAGACAAAGGCATCCTCCGGACAGGAAAATCAGCCTGAAACTGTACTGCCGACATCAACCACAACTTTGGGATTATCACTGCGCGCCAACCTGCTGCGGTGGGCGACGCTCACGCCTGACCTCGGTATCGAGTGGCGCATTAACCGCGACTGGAGCGTTCTTGTGAACGGCTTGTGGACATCGTGGAGCTGGGATGACAAGAACCGACGCTATGCCCTGTGGGAAGTCGCTCCCGAAGTGCGCTATTATATAGGCAAGGAGAAGCGTGGCTACCTTGGTGTAATGTTCAAGACCGGGCAGTTCAATTATAAGCTCTCCGCGACAGGCAAACAGGGAGACCTTACGGGTGGAGGCATCACCGGAGGCTACCAACTGAAATTGAACAATGCCCTCTCGATGGACTTCTCCTTAGGGTTGGGCTATATCCATGCCGACTATGACAAGTATGTGGTCATCAACGGCGTGAGGGTAAGGCGCGGCAGCGAAACAAAGAACTGGTGGGGCCCCGTCTCGGCGGGTGTCACCCTGGTGTGGAACATCTTTTAGCGGAAAGGAGGAACAATGAATACAACGACAATCATACGACAGATAAAGGAATATATGGGAGCATACGGAAAGGCTTATACCTTATTATATCTAATAGGTGCGGTGACCATACTGACCTCGTGCGTGAAGGACGACCTCTATGACACGCCGCACCCCGACCGTGGGGCGGTGGTCGTAACCACGGACTGGAGCGGAAAGAGCACCGAGGCGGACATACCGCAGGCATACACACTGCGCATCGGCGGGAGGGAACAGAACGTGAGCGCGGCGACCAACGTGTTCGACGCGCTGCTCGCGCCCGGTGGCTACGGTCTGACGGTGTACAACTCCCCGGAGGGGATTAGTATCGACGGAAACAAGGCAACGGTGAATCCGGTGGATCTGACGGGTGCAATAGAGCCGCACCCCGGCTACCTCTTCGCCTCGCACCAGGACATCAGCGTCGTGGCGGACGACACCCTGCACGTCACCGCCCCGATGAGACAATACGTGCGCAGGCTCGACATCGAACTGACCGCCACGGAAGGCGACTACAGCCGTGTACAGTCGGCTACGGCAACGCTCTCCGGCGTAACTTCGACAGCAGACATAGCAACAGGCGAACGGAGTGGTGCGGCACAAGTGATAGACGCTTTCAAGCAGGACGGCAACAAATTCACAATCTTTTTCCGACTGCTCGGTATCGTCCCGACGGAAGCACAGACGCTCACGGTGGACATCACTTTCAACAACGGAGACACGCAGCGGGTAGTGAGCGACCTTACCGGGGCCATGAAGGACTTCAATAACGGTGCCAAACCGGTTAAACTCACGGGTAATCTGCTGCTGCCGGTAGAGGCCGGGGTGACGGGAGCAACCATCACGGGTTGGAACGAGGTAGAAAGCGGCAATGGGGATGCTAACTGACGATAAATATTTTAATCAAAAAAAACAATATTATGACAATGAACATGAGGTTTTTCATTCTTGCAGCAGCGGCAACGCTATTGGTTGCGTGTACACAAGAGGACGAGGTACGGAACAATCCGGTGGAAGCACGAATCACGGCAGGCGTGAGCGGGCCGAAGACCCGTGCTGTGGACAACGGGTGGAACGCCGACCGAATCGGCGTGATGGTGGTGGATGCCCCTGGCACGACCACGACCATGGGCGGCAAGTACAAGAACGTGGGATACGCAACCACGAGTACCGGCACCAACGCGGACTTTACCCCGATGACGGCGGGTGGCGGCATCTTCTTCGAGGACGCTTTCCTCGAGTTTACTTTTGCCGCCTACGCGCCTTACGCATCGGGCGCAAACGCCTCCACCCTGCCTGGTACAGACGGGAAGATTACGGTAAATACAAGCAACCAGCCCACGACCACGGAACAGGAGAAGGTGGACTACATCCATGCCACGGGAGCCAAGGCCGATAAAGACAGTCCGACCGTCAGCTTCACGGACAACACCGCCGCGGGCGGCAGCGACTGCTCCTTCAAGCACAAGATGGCCCGTCTTATCCTCAAGGTGCAGGTGTCGAACACCGACGGTTTCGACGACACTGCCGTGCTGGAATTCGCCGACTACAAGCTGGGCGGCCTGGTTCACGAGGGAACGTTCGATGTGAAGACCGGTACCGCCGCGACCGCGGGCAGCGTTGTGAGCGACTGGATGTTACGCCAGTGCACCGGTGCCCCGAAGACGGCCACGGACAAGTGCGTGGCAACCTTTGACGCCGCCACGGGCGTGATGACTTTCACCATGATCCTGCTCCCGCAGACACTCGCCAACGCTTTGGTGCTTGAGATATCTCCCGATGACGGGGAATACCAGAGCTACTCCAACAAGGACATGATCAAACCCGCGTTGGAGGCCGGTTATTCTTATACCTACACCATCACGGTGAAGAAGACGGGGCTGACCCTTAGCGGAAGCACCATCGAAAACTGGAACGACGGTGGTAGCCATGCGGGTGATGCAAAAATGTAGTGTGTCTGAAAGCCACTGCCGTGCATCAGGCGTAAGACGGAGGCACGCCATATATAATAAATGGTGCGGCAGCCCGCGTCGCAACGGGCAGTGGCACAAAACGAAATAAATAAAGACAATATGAAAATAATAAGGAACATAGCGAGAAGGCCGTGGCCGCGCATCGGCGGCTGGTTGCCGGTTGTGATGCTCATCTGTGGGGTGCTCGCTTCATGTAGCAGTGAGGATGAAAGCACCACGCCCCTGCCCGACGGCAAGTATCCGCTGCAACTGACGGCGGAGGTGGCGCGGCCGCAGACCCGCACCGGAGGTAAGGATGCGTGGACGGGCGGCGAGGAGATTAGAGTGTCACTGGAAGGCGTGTTTGGTAACAAAACATACGTGATGGACGCATCGGGCAATGCAAGCCCGAAGGATGCCGATAATGCCTTCTATTGGAAGAACACCGATGAAGCCCGCGTCAGTGCATGGACCCCGGACATAGAATCGGAAACGGATATTTCCGACCAAAGTGGCGGGTACGCCGCTTTCGATGTCCTGTACGCCAGTGCCATAGGGCGTTATGACCAAGCCATAAATCTCCGTTTCATCCACCGCATGGCGAAAATCGAAGTAATTCTCAAAGCTGGCGAAGGCATTACGGAAGAGGAGTTGGAGGGTGCGACCGTCACCATTTTCGGAGACCCGCTAACCCACTCAACCGCCGGCTTGGTTGCACCGGGAGACCAATCGGACGGCGAGATAAAGCCCTATTACGATGCCGCAACGAAGAAATACGAGGCATTGGTGCCGCCACAAAACATGACGGGTAAGCCGCTCGTCCGAATCAGCATCGGCAGCAATGACTTTACTTACACTCCCGAAACAGAAGCTGCCGGCAAATTTGACTTTTTCGGTGGCAAGCGGTATGCCTACACCATCACCGTGAAAGCCAACGGCATTGATGTGCAGTCGGTGACCAGTGGCACGTGGGTTGCAAATGGCGAGGAAAACGTCACCTCCAAAAGGGTAAAGCAAAGATTCACGGCGGATGAACTTAAAATCGGTGACTACTTCTACTCCGACGGTACGTGGAGCGACGGCGGATTGCGCAAAATCTATGCTGACGGCAGTATGCATATAGACTATTATAAACCCGGCCCTTTACGTGGCAAGACAGTCGTCGGCATTGTTTTTCAGACGGACAAGAGCCGTATCGGTAAAAAGGAAAAGGAGAAGTTGGGCGGTGAAGACAAAGTGCATGGGCTGGTTATGGCCGTTAAAAACGCAAACGCAGCAGAGAAAGTCATATGGAGCAACGAATCGAGGTACTTGGATTTTCTGAATGACTGCGTATCCAAATCCAATAATTATTCTGACATCAGCGGATACGGCAATTGTGAATCTATCCGTAGTTTAGAGGGTAACTTCGACAAGTATCCCGCATTACAGGCTGTTGATGGTTACAACACGACTTGCCCTGTCCCCACGACCACGACCGGCTGGTATCTTCCTTCCTCTGGCCAGTGGTGGGACATACTGCAGAATCTGGGCGGTTGTCCGGCTTTGGCGGATGGATATCAGCAAACCTCGTCAGACATCAATGAATTCTTCTGGTCGAACCAAGGAAATGTTCCCGACGCTTTGAATAAATGGATGTGGGGTATCGACGGTTGGGACAAATTCTCCTATTACCATCAGTTTTGGTCGTCTTCGAAGTTCAAGGGCAACACAATGCGGTATTGGGTAGCAAATTCTGATGATGGATGGATAAGCTGCCGATGGGGTAATATTAATTTCCAGCTCTATGTTCGTCCCGTCCTTGCTTTCTAATCTGTTTAATCCATTAAAAATATGAAGATACAAAACATATACCACCTCTTGCAAGCCGCATTGCTCCTGCTGCTTGCCGCCTCCTGCACGCAAGAAGAGTTCCCTGCCGCACAAGACAAGGCGCGGCAACTCACCATCTCCGTTACCGACGGGGGATACAATACATCGGCTGTGGACGGTAAAATCACCCGTGCCGTGGAGAACGGCTACACCACCGAGTTCACCGAGGGCGATGCCTGCGGACTTTTCATGATCCGCGGCTTATACTCGGATAAGAAGATGATTTATTCCAACGTGAAACTCACCGCAGAGAGGGATGCCGCCACGGGAAGCCTCGTTTGGAAGCCCGAGGCCGGTACGACACTTGAGGGAGGGTTGTCGGACGAGGAATACTACCTCTACTACCCCTATAAAGCGGACTTGGACGACATGGTCATAAGCAATCTGTTAGAATTCGCAATTACGAAACCCCAATTACCCTTCTTCTATCCGCTTGTTAATCGCTGGCCGGTGGAGGTCGACCAAAGTTCGTATGCGGATTACACCGCTTCCGACCTGATGACAGCTTCTTGCACACCCACATTGGAAAATGGTAAACTTCGGCTTGATTTCGTCATGAAGCACGAGTTTGCCTTGGTCGTCATTGAGATGCCGAAGACCGTTTACAAGTTTACCGATACCCGGATTCCCGACTACACCGTGCCTTCTGCCGCCACGTTCACAAGTGCTGCCGAGCCGCTGCGCATGGCCGATGGTACATACCGCTACTTGGTGCCCCCGTCCATGCCTGCTATCTGGGGAAGTTATGACGATGGGGACAGGGAGTTTACCATCAACACGTCCGCACCACACCCTATCAAAGGGGAATACAAGAGATACAAGGTGGACGGCGCAGTAAAAACCATAAGGAACTACATTTTGCAGGTCGGTGATTTCTTCCTCGCCGATGGCAACCTGATGCCGAATTATGCCGAAGCAGACGAAGTACGGACAGTCAATGTGGTAGGCATAGTTTTCCAAACCGACCCGAAGCGTATCGGTCAGGCAGAAAAAGATAAGTTGGGCGGCAATGTCCACGGTCTTGTCATGGCTGTGAAGAATGCTACGACATTCCAATCGTGGGGACTATTTGGTACAGACGAGGAGCTGGCGAAATGCGAGACGAAAGCCCGGAACTACAGCGACATCAGTGGTTACGGCAATTGCGAGCATATCCGCGCCAATCGCGGAAACTTCGACCGTTATCCCGCCTTCAAGGCCGCCGACGGCTACAACACGACCTGCCCGGTTCCCACGACTACTACCGGCTGGTATCTTCCTGCATCAGGTCAGTGGTGGGACATCCTGCAAAATTTGGGCGGTTGTACGGCTTTGGCAAAGCCGGATGAACAAGCCTCATCGCAAGACGATGATTTCGGTTGGTCAGGTCAAGGCGATGTTCCCGCTGCTTTAAACGCATGGATGGAGAAAATTGCCACAGACAGCAAGGATAATTTTAGAAGCGGTAGGTGGTTTTGGTCGTCTTCGGAGTACTCGGAATTCTTCGCACGGTACTGGTACGTGCAATCCAATGGTCGCGTGGGCTGTTACTGGGACCGTAAGGACGGCAGCAGCGTCGGTGTGCGTCCCGTCCTTGCTTTCTGAGGAACCGGTGTACTGACGACTGTTTCCAAAAGCTGTTAGGACAGTATTCGGATAAATCATCTTAGGAGGTTGTGTCAAAACTCTGGCACAACCTTTTTCTATAATTTATAGTCTTGTTCTCTTTTCTTTTGTCTATGCCGCTTTTTTCTCATTCATTTGGTAACAAGTTACTATATTCCCGTTGTATCGGGTTATAAATAGCCCAATAAGTATAGATTTAGCAAGTGTAACGAGCTCCTTTCCAGCTTTTCTCAGTTTTGCACACATCTTTTTGATATTAAACGCTATGGCAAAGAAAGCAAAGTCCATTGTCACCTTGTCTTCTCCCACATGCCGGAACCTCCTGTATGCCATGTTGTATTTCATTTGCCCGAAAACAGCTTCCGGTTCTATACACCGCCTGCCCCTATACCTGATTCCTTCTTCCGAGACTAACCTTTCCCGTGCCTGCCGTTTGTACTGGTTTAACCGGTGGTTGACTTCTATAACACGGTTCCCCCGTGCTTTAAAACAACTTCCATGCAAAGGACAGCCTTCGCATCTTTGTGCTTTATACCGGGCACTTTCGGTGATGTACCCGCTCGCTGTTCTGTCACGTCTGGTTCCTACGCGGTTCATATGTTGCCCCATCGGACAAACGTAATAATCCTCCCCCGCGTTGTAATGGAGACTTTCCGCGTGGAACGGGTTGGGAGTATAACGGGGACGCTGCTCTTTATGGAAGTAGTTATACTTGACAAAGGCCACTATCCCGTTTTCCTGCATGAACCGGTAATTTTCTTCCGAGCCGTAACCGGAGTCTGCCACACCGATACCCGGTAAGCGGTTATAGCGGTGCTGGAAGGAGTGGAAGAAAGGGATCAGGGTCAGCGTATCGGTAGGGTTGGGAAACAGCCGGAAGTCTATGATGAATTGGTTTTCAGTACCTGTTTGTAAATTATACCCGGGCTTGGTCTGCCCGTTCTTCATGGCATCTTCTTTCATGCGCATGAATGTGGCATCAGGATCGGTCTTGGAATAGGAATTGCGTTCTCCAAGGACTTCAAGGTGATTGTCGTATTCCATCAGCTTGTCACGATACCCTTCAAGTTCCCTGGCCTGTTTCTTCTTTTCGCGCAAGGCTTTCTTTTGTTCCTTGTCCCGTGTTGCAGGCTGGTGTTCCAGCACTTCTTTGAGTTCATCCACTATGCCGGAGAGCATGGAGGGAGTCAACTCCACGGGTGTGTCTTTTACAGAGTTCTCCTGTACAATGGCTTCATCCACCTGCTCCAGAAGGACGCGAATCTTGTTCAGCAACCTTGTACGGTTCCTTTCGACTGTCTTGCGCCAGACAAAAGTATATTTGTTGGCCTTGGATTCAATCTTGGTGCCGTCAATATACTCCACGTCAAGACTGATGAACCCCTTGTCTGCAAGGACAAGAACCAACCGCGTGAAGACGTTATTTATCTCCTCCTTTACGCGGTTTCGGAAACGGTTGATGGTTATGAAATCCGGATGCTCGTTACCGGCAAGCCAGATATAATGAATGTCACGCGAAAGAAGCTTCTCTATTTTACGACAGGAATAGATATTGTTCATGTAAGCGTAGATAATCACCTTGAGCATCATTTTAGGATGATAAGCCGAGCGCCCCGTCTCTTTATAAAGCTTCTTGAAATTATCAAGATTGAGATTATCAACAACCGCGTTGACTACGCGGACAGGATCGTTCGCGGCTATGTTTTCATCAATTCTTTGTGGAAAAAGAATGGTTTGGTTGGGAATGTAAGGACGAAAATGTAACTTTGCCATAACGAAAACTTTATGCCTAAAATTACAAAAACTTTGGGTAATAACAAAGCCCGGGCTTGCGAAAGGCTGGGCTTTGCGCATAAAAAAAAGGTTGTGCCAGCATTTTGACACAACCTCTTTTGATATATGAGCGGCGGCAGATGCGGGAAGTTGAAGGCGGCGTGGCACGGCTGTGGAGGATGTACGAGGACATATACACCACCCATCGCCACGTCACCGGGCTTGCCCTGCAAGGCGAGGCTGCGGCAGGATGGAGTGATGCAGAAAGAAGGTGACGGACAATAAGGAAAACAGGATATGGAAACGGGAATGACAGACAAGAGGCAAGGGAGGCATACTGAACATCTCCGCACGAAGATAGCCGCAGGATATATATTGATATTCCTGCTGGTGGGCGGTATCGTGCATTTATGGGTCGACGAGTGGCGGAAGCTGGAGACATTCGAGACGGAGAATCATCGGATAAACGCCCTGCGTATGGAGGTGCATGACGTGTATGTACGTGTGGTGGAACTCTCCCTGCTCGGCGAGACCGTACTGGAATGGGAGGTGGCGGACGTGGAGGAATACCGGGACAAGCGGCAGGCGGTGGACAGCCTACTCTGCCGCTTCAAAAACATCTACCCTGCGGAGCGTATCGACAGCGTGCGGCGGCTGTTGGAAGACAAGGAGAAGCAACTGTGCGGCATCATGCGTGTGCTTGACGAGCAGGAGGACATCAATGAAAGGATTGCCGAGCGTGTGCCTGTCATCGCATGGAAGAGTACGCAGGAAGAGCCGAAGAAAACGAAGCGCAAGGGACTGTTCGGGATATTCGGCAAGAGGGAAAAGCCGGAACCGACCGCCACAACCACCATGCTCTACACGCTCAACCGTGACATGATAACGCAGCAGAAGGCGCAGAGCCGCCGCCTTTCCGAGCACGCCGACAGCCTTGCCGCACGGAACGCGGAACTGAACCACCAACTGCAAACCTTAATCAAGCAGATGGACAAAAAAGTGCAGACCGACCTTTTGAGGAGGGAAGCGGAGATAACCTCCATGCGTGAACGCTCGTTCATGCAGATAGGCGGTCTGACAGGATTTATACTCCTACTGCTGATAATGTCATACATAATCATCCACCGCTACGCCAGACGGATAAGCCGCTACAGGCGTGAGACGACCTCGCTGATAGCGCAACTGAGCGAATCGAATAGTATGAACGGGAAGCTGACCGCCACCCGACAGAAGACGATGTACACCATCACCCATGAGCTGCGTACACCGCTGACCGCCATACACGGCTATGCGGAACTGATACGGAAAAGCGGTACGGCAGAAATCCAACACCATGCGGGAAGCGTGCTGCAAGCCTCCAAGCGGATGATAGCCATGCTCAACTCCCTGTTGAGTTTCTTTCGGTTGGAAAACGGAAAAGAGAGAATGAACATTTCCCCGTTCCGCCTGCAAAGCATAACGGACGTACTTGAAGCAGAGTTCCGACCTATGGCAGAAAGCAAGGATTTGAAACTTATCGTGGAGAACAGTACCGATGTTATTCTTATGGGTGACAAAGAGCGCATCATGCAGATAGGCGACAACCTGCTTTCCAATGCCATAAAGTACACACAAGCCGGAAGCGTATCTTTCCATTCGGGTTATGACGGAAAGACGCTTGCCCTTATCGTGGAGGACACGGGCAGCGGCATGAGCGAGGAAGAACAGCAACGGGTATTCGGTGAGTTTGAACGGCTCTCCAATGCCGCCACGCAGGACGGCTTCGGGCTGGGGCTGTCAATCGTCAAACGCATCGTGGATATGATGCACGGCAAAATCCGTTTGGAAAGCGAAAAAGGCAGGGGCAGCCGTTTCACGGTGGAAGTCCCCATGAATACGGCGGATGGCATTTCCGATGAAGAAAAGTACAAGCCGGAACGCCGTTTTGAACGGTCATTCTCGGTCATTGTGCTGGACGACAACGACATTCTTCTTTCGATGGTAAGGGATATGTACGCCCACTGTGGCATCCGTTGCGATGCGTGTGACAACACGGGCGACTTGATGGAGGCAGTACGCACACGAAATTATGATTTGCTGATTACCGACTTGAAAATGCCGGAAACCAACGGTTACGAGGTGTTGGAACTGTTGCGTTCATCCGACATTGGCAACTCCAAGACCATTCCCGTAATCGTGGCAACCGCTTCCGGCAGTTGTACCGAAGAGGAATTGTTGGCACACGGTTTCACCGCCTGCCTGTTCAAGCCTTTCGATATGGCGGAACTGATAGATGTTTCAGAAAAATGCCTTTTACAGAAAACAGATGTGGAAGAATATCCCGACTTGTCCTCCCTGCTTGCCTATGGGAATAAAACTGCCATGCTCGACCGCCTGATAACCGAAACGGAAAAGGATATGCAAGCCATGAGGGAAGCCTTTGGACGACTTGACCGCAAGGCGTTGGACGAACAGGTACACCGCCTGCGCAGTTCATGGGCGGTAATACGTGCGGACGGACCATTATGGAAACTGCATGAACTTCTGCATCGTGATGAAAAATGTTCCGATGAAGAATTGCGCCATTCCGTAAACGGAGTGTTACGCATGAGTACGGCAATAATCGAACTGGCGAGAAAGGAAAAGAAGGAGGAAGTCAGATGAAAGTGTATGTGATTGAGGATAATCCCGTCTATAACGATTACGTCTGCAACCTGCTGAAAAAGGAGGGCTTCGACACGATGCAGGCATACCATCTTTCAACCGCAAGGAAACTGTTGGCAAAAGCGGAAGATGATGACATCGTGCTTGCAGACTTACGCTTGCTCGACGGTGAGAGTATCGACCTGCTACGCTGGATGCGTGCCAATGGCAAACGGCAACCTTTCATTGTAATGACCGATTACGCCGAGGTACATACGGCGGTGGAGAGTATGAAACTCGGTTCTTCCGACTATATACCCAAACGGCTGGTAGAGGACAAACTCGTTCCGCTTGTCCGTTCACTGCACAAGATGCAGGAAAAGAAGAAACACTCCCAAGTCCCCATCTTCACACGTCAAGGCAAGGCATACCAAGAAATCAAGAGGCGTGTCCGCCTTGTCGCTCCCACACGGTTGAGCGTATTGATACTGGGCGAGAACGGAACGGGCAAGGAGCATATCGCACAGCACATCCACGCCCAAAGCAAGCTGTCGGACAAGCCGTTTGTCCCGGTGGATTGCGGCTCATTGTCCCCGACGCTGGCTCAATCCGCTTTCTTCGGTCACAGGAAAGGGGCTTTCACGGGTGCTGACAACGACAAGACAGGCTATTTTGAGGAAGCCGACGGCGGCACATTGTTCCTTGACGAGGTGGGCAACCTCTCGTTGGAAACACAGCAGATGCTGCTCCGTGCCATACAGGAACGGCGTTACCGTCCCATCGGGGCAAAGGAGGACAAGACCGCCAATGTGCGGATAGTGGCGGCGACCAACGAGGACTTACAGAAAGCTGTAGCCGATAAACGGTTTCGGGAAGATTTGTTCTACCGCCTGAAAGAATACACGATAACAGTACCGCCATTGCGTGATTGCCAAGAAGACATACTGTCATTGGCGGAGTTTTTCCGTGAAACGGCAAACAAGGAGTTGGGACGCAACATTAAAGGCTTCACAGTCACCGCCCGTAACGCCCTGCTCACCTATCCGTGGCCGGGCAACGTGCGTGAATTGAAGCAAACCATTCAGACGGCGGTACTGCAAGCCCAAAACGATACCATAACCGTGGATGATCTGGAAATCGGCAGTGAACAAACGACCTTTCCTACCAGTTTTACATTAAGGAATGATGAGGAGGACAAAGAACGCATCCTGCGTGCCTTGAAACAGGCAAAAGGGAACAAGAAACTCGCCGCCAAGATGCTCGGCATCGGCAGATCAACGCTGTATAACAAGCTGGACGAATATGGATTGAACGAAGAAAACTGACCGGATATGCCTGCAAATGAAGATAATTCGCTATCTTTGCGGCATATTTAAGAGAAAAGCAGGCGACTGGGAAGCCATTCGCCGATGATATATAGACATAAGACCGCAAGGCGTTTCTGATGGGAATCTGGAAAATTAACATCGAAAGAAAACATTGCGTGATTGCTTATGCTATGCCTACGCATAGCGTGCATTCACCTATTTTCTTTCAAGGCATTCCAGAGCCTCCATCAGAAGTAGCGTGGATTGCACGCTACTTTTTTTGCCTCGCCGCAAACGATAAAAAGGAAACCATTATGGGAAAGGTACAGATACTTGCCATACTTTCGATGGACGGATGCCTTTCGGAGCTGAACCCTAAAAAACGGTTGTTCAGGAGCCCCGAAGACTACGGTATGGAGGAGATACGGGGCAAAGCCCTTTACAGGCTGACACCCGACTACACCATTTCGATACTGCAAGACCGGCGGGAGAAAGAGGACGACACCTGCTATCTGCTGGAAGCGGATGCAAAGACAGTGGGATATGCCAACGGGCTGATACGGATGAACGCGGTGGATGAGATCATCATCTATATCATGCCGTGCATCATCGGAACCGGCGACCACTTTTTCAAGTCCGGCCTGTTCCCGACTGACTGGACATTGGCGGAGAACCGGAAATATGGTGGCGGCATAATCCGCCTGACATACCGGAGAAACAGGAAACGCCGTTGAGATACCGATGTGTCCGGCCTGTGGACACATTTTTAAGGGATGCGTGCCCGAAAAATGCACAGATGCCCAAAGTCTGGACACATTTTTCAGAGGCAAAAATCCGGGTTAAAAATATTTTTCAACCTTATACAACTGTAAGCCAGTGTGATACCGAATCATACCGGCTTTTTTCCTGCTTGTCGGTGAACACTTTGCACTATCAGTATATGTGCGCACACTGACAATCAAGTGTTAAACCCTCAAACAGGAAAAGAAAATGAACTACCTCATACTGGCGGAAACCGAGTTTTTCGCCCTGATAAACGGAGCCGGGAACGGCAACAACATGGAAGCTGCCTATAACGGCTTTGTGGAATCGGTCATATCACTGTGCTACGGGAACGGCAATAGTGCAGATGCCGCAATCGCAATGGCTTACGCCGAAAACGAATTGCAGCACCATCATACACTGTATGAAGATTCAGAGAACAGCGTGAATCTGTTTGTCCGCAAAGCCCTCTCCTTCATACGGAAGATGCAGAAACACGCTGCCGCAGACCACATCCAAGTGCCACCACTATCCGCTATCCGTACCTCCACCAATAACACGACCGAAAACCCGGCCTCGCCCCTGCAATGGACGGGCAACGCCATCGACCTCGTGGAACTTATCTACGGCATCAATGAAATGGGCTGTATCAACAACGGTGAAATGCCGCTCAAACAGCTTGCCCCGCTCCTGTACCGGATATTCGGCATCGAAGCCAAAGACTGCTACCGTTTCTACATCGACATCAAACGCCGGAAGAACGAAAGCCGCACCTATTTCCTTGACAGGATGCAGGAGAAACTCAACCGAAAGATTCTGCGTGACGAGGAGCTGGAACGGATGAGAAGATAGTTTGTACCATAGGCGAGGCAGAGGGTGACGGGGTGTCATCCTCTGGTTTTTTATAGGCTATCCATGCCATGCAGATACTTTTCTCCATCTATTCGTCCGAAAGCCAGCGAAAAACACTACATTTGCATTTACGTTACAGATTCATATATGATTATAGAAAACCTCGATATAGTAAAACGGCTGATTGACGAAAAGGAAAACGGGCAGGTGGAGTTCAAGGAAACCACCGGTCAGTTGGAGCGTGGCATGGAAACCCTTTGCGCTTTCTTGAACGGAAACGGCGGCACGGTGCTGTTCGGTGTGAACGACAAGGGAAAGATTATCGGACAGGAAGTGAGTGACAAGACCAAACGGGATATGGCGGAAGCAATCAACCGACTGGAGCCGGTAGCAATGGTACAAATATCTTATGCTCCACTGCCGGACAGTGAGAAGAAAGTAATTATTTTCCGTGTTGAAGATTCAACGCTCAACCGTCCGTTCTGCTATAAAGGGCGACCCTATATGCGTGTGGAAAGCGCGACAACAACGATGCCGCAGACTGCATATAATGACTTGCTGTTGCAGCGTGACGGTAACAGATACCGCTGGGAACTTTTAGAGAACAGAAACCTAACCTTGCAGCACTTGGACACCAACGAGGTGTTGAAGACAGTAAGGTTAGGTATAGAATGCGGCCGTCTGCCGGAGGATACAGGTACTGACGTTCCTGCCATATTAGGGAAGTTCGGGCTATTGAAAGACGGGGTGTTGAACAATGCGGCAGCCGTGCTGTTTGGAAAACATGAGGATATGGAATATCCCCAATGCCTGCTCCGGTTGGCACGTTTCAAGGGCACGGACAAAACTGTATTCATGGACAGCCAACGCATTCAGGGGAACTTTTTCCAACTGCTCAACGCGGCAATGGCATTTATATTCAAGCATCTTTCCTTGTCCGGCACAACCGACACATTGGAACGGGAGGAGCATCTGACCATCCCCTACAAGGCGATAAGAGAAGGAGTGTTGAACAGCCTTACCCACAGGTCGTACAAAGAAGCCGGCGGTTCGGTGGGCATAGCCATTTATGATGACCGCGTGGAGATAGAAAACCCCGGCACTTTCCCGCCCGACTGGGATGCGGAGAAAATGAGGTCAGAGCATGAATCGAAACCACAAAATCCATTGTTGGCCAATGTCCTGTACAAGCGGAAGGTTCTGGAAAGCTGGGGACGCGGCATAGGACTGATGATGTCCGAGTGTCGCAAAGCCGGATTGCCCGAACCTGAATACAGGATATGGGCGGATAGTGTAACGCTGATATTCAAATGTGAGGTTACAAACCGACCAAGCACCGACCAGGTACCGACCAAGTACCGACCAAGCACCGACCAAGTCCTTGCTTTGGTGAAAATACTGAATGAGCGTGAGTTGTCCGTAAAAGAAATAATGGAGGCATTGGAACTGAACCATCGCCCCACATTCAGGACAAACTACTTGCATCCTGCATTGAATGAGGGCTATGTCATACCATTGTATCCGGAACAGCCGAGCCATCCGAAACAGAAATACCGCCTTACAGAGAAAGGCTTGGAATTGTTGAAACAGCAATAGGCATGGCGAAAAAGAAGAAAAAACAGCAGGGGCACTATTGCCGTATCTGCGGCGACTACAAGGCGAACGAGAAGTTCAGCGGCAAAGGTCACGCGCAACATATCTGCAAGAGTTGCATGTCCGCCATGCGCAGCGGCAAGAATCCGGAGGATATTCTGCCGGAGCCGTTGCCCGTGAGCCGTGAAACGACACGTTTCAAGAAACTGGACAAAGAGGGAAAAGCCGTGTTAAAAGCGTTTATTTCCGAAGTGGTAACCGAATACTGGCAGGAAAACAGACAGATACCGTTTGCGGAAAGTTTTTCCGAACTTAAAAAGTATATTATCGGAACCTATGATGAGGAATGCGGCATACTCCTGAAAGATGACGCGGAACTGAAGACCTACTTTCAGACCCATACGATAACGACCATAAACAAACTGCTGAAAGAAGAGAATCCGAAAAACGAAGGGTAAAGATAACCGGCGGAACAAGGTATCAAACTTGCCCCGCCCGTTTTTGTCGCCTACCGGTTATTTCTGCTGCAACAGATGTTTCAGATTTTCGTCACCCGCGATACGCTCCAGCTCGTCTTTCACGATCTGTTTCACCTCCTCCTTGATGCGCCTGTAATTCGCCTGTACCGTTTCTTTCATGCAGTCGTTGCCGTTTTCGTCAGTAAAATCGGTAATGACGGGTATCGGCTTGTAGGCTTTCTCCTCGCGCTTCACCTTCCCTGCATCCACGACAATCTCACAGTGGAAAATCTTCTGCTCGATGCGCTCGCCATAGTTGTCGGACACCGAACCGACAAACATTCCCTGTGTCAAGCCGGAAATCTTGCTCGGCGGGATAAGCGCGTCCATCTGCGTGTTGATGGAGGTGGAAACATCCTGCCGGTTTATGGAGATGGACTGCCGCTTCTGCAACACCTTTCCAAACCGCTCCGAAAGCGTCTTGGCGGTATCGCCCACCACCTGACCGGAGAAGATGTTGCCTACGGTATTCATCACCACGGCGGCCTCCTTGTCACCGTAGTCACGTTTCAACTGCGAGAAGTCCTGAAATCCCAGACACACGGCAACCTTGTTGCTTCGCGCGGTGGCGATAAGGTTGTCCAGCCCCTTGAAGTATATAGTGGGTAGCTCGTCGATGATGACCGATGACTTCAACATACCTTTCTTGTTGATGAGCTTGACGATACGGGAATTATACAGACCGAGAGCCGCCCCGTAGATGTTCTGACGGTCGGGGTTATTACCCACACAGAGTATTTTCGGTTCTTTCGGATTATTGATGTCCAGCGTAAACTCGCTGTCCGACATCACCCAATAGAGCTGTGGGGAAATCATACGTGACAACGGGATTTTCGCCGATGCGATCTGCCCCATCAACTGCTCGGCTGCCCCTCCGAGCCATGCGTCCATGAACGGTGAAAGATAGTTCTCCAGTTCAGGATAAGAGGTCAGAATCGGGAAAATATCCTCGTAACGGCGGTTCAGGAACTCGATGGCATGGGGGAACGTGCAATACTTGCCATTCTGAAAAATTTTGAGATACCAGATGATAGCCGCGAAGAGAATGATTGGCGATTCCACAAAGAAGTCGCCCTGCTTCTGCACCCAACTTTTATTTAAGTTGAGCATAATAGTATAGGCACTCTCGTAAGCGTCCGTTATGTCCTCCATGAAATCCGGGTGAATGGGATTACAACGGTGCGAGCGTCGCGGGTCGTCAAAGTTTATCACGTAGAACTTCGGCTTCACCTTGTAGCCCTCCGGGTGGTTCAGCAGATGGTTATAGGCAATAGTCGAAAGGTCAGGATACTTGAAGTCGTAGATGTATTGACTAAATCCCTTCTCAATCTGCTGCTTGATAAAATTATTTACAACTGCGTATGACTTCCCGCTGCCCGGCGTACCCAACACGATGGACGCCCGAAAGGGATTAACCACGTTGATCCAGCCGTTGTTCCAACGTTTCTTGTAATAGAAGCGTGTGGGCAGATTGACCGAATACTCGCTTTCGATGAGCCGTGTCTCCTGCATGAAGCTCTCGTTCTCGTCGTTGAACACATCGTCCATCAGGTTGTGCTTCAACAGGCGGCTCATCCACAGACCGCCCATCAGCAGGCAGACATAGCCCGCCGAGAGGGTGAAGATGTACAGCCCGGCGATAGCTTCCACCGGCAGCGGCAACACCAGTATCCACCAGTTGAGGAAGAACAGCACGAACCCTGCGGCAAGCATCGTCCATATCTTTTCCCAAGTGATTTTCTCCCCTTTCACGCCTTTCGTCCCCAGACAGGACAGGGCAAGCAGGAGGACGGCGAACAGCTTCGTGTAGAGGATAGTACGGAACAGCCCCGCCGTGCGGTCGAAGTTCATCAGTATCCTGTCCACCACGCCGATGTCCACACCCCACAGCCGTATGGCTTCGTAGCAGAACCAGTACACGTTCATGACCACTAAAATAATACTCACGGCACGCAGGAAATCCATGATTTTCGCCAGTGCCCTCAAATCGTCTTCTTGTGACATAAATTGAAAATTTTTGATTGTTCGTTGATACTTTGTTTACATTCCCAAGCCCTTGCGTCTCTTCTTTTTTCTCTTGCGCTGCATCGCCCGGATAAAGGCTTCCTCCTCGGCATCCACAGCCGGACCCTCGGGTGAAAGCAAGCCGACACCGCCAACCGTGTTCTCATAATCCGGAGCGGTCTGCCCGTGCTGTTCCTCCCCGGTTTCCAGCGGAATGGACAGTGGAATCGGCGGCTGTCCGGCGTAAGGCAGCGTGAAATGTTCCTGCAAGGCATTGGCCGAAAGTTCCTTGCCCATGCGAGAGCCGTTCAACACGCATCCCGTGCGGTGGTCGATGAACGTGGCCCCATAGATGCGCCCTTCCTCCGTGTAACGCAATATGGTGTCGATGCCCTTGGCTTTGAGCATGGCGATGAACTTTTCCTTGTCATACGTTGCGGCAAGTACGGAAAGGACGGTGCGCTTCGTCATGTCGGCGAGCTTTTTATCCTTGACCTCTTGCTTGGAGCGAACAAACTTCCTTTCTACGGCTTCATAGCCGACAGCCTTTCCGAAAAGTGAGGATTTGAACGGGTTGCCTACCTTATTGCCGGCATCGTCCGTAGCGGAGTACACCAATCCATAATACTCACGCCCGCGCACATTGCCCCGCACTTCCTCCACCGTCACATTATACAAGGAAAGAAGGGCGCGGTATTCGCCCATCGTCTGGAAACGGTACTGCTTGTTGAGAGCCTTGACCGTGTTCCCCACCTGCCTCTTCACATCGCCAGCCGAAGCGTCCACCTTGTGCAGCGGCGTGTCAAGACGTGGTTTCCTCCGCTCCGCATCGTGAAGCCCGTACTTCCGTTCCAGCTCGCGGGTTATCTGCTTGCTCCGGTAGAAGTTATTGCGCATGTCTATACTCCTGCCGTTCCCGTCCACCCTGACCGTCACGATATGCAGGTGGTGGCGGTCGATGTCCTCGTGCTTGAAAACAAGGTAAGGCTGGTTGCCGAACCCCATCTTTTCCAGATACTCGCGGGCGATGTCCTGCAATTCCGTGTCGGTCAGCACATCCTCGGGATGCGGATTCAGCGAGATATGCACCACCGGCTTTTCCACTTTCATCTGCGGCGGCAGGAAGGTGAGAAAGCCCTCCATCGCCTTGTTGATGTCCACCGTCCCCGTGCCGTCATTGAAGATGCGGTTGGTGGTAAGCAGCCTGCCTTTCGCTTCGTTAATCTTCTCCCCGTTGTAGGCGAGTGCGCCGTACAACGAGTTCCCTACACTGATTTTTGCGACCATTTCGCCTCCATTTGAGTTTCACTCTTCTTCAAACGCGACTCGGCAGAGTCCAAACCAGTTTGGCTCTGCTCTCGCTGCTCTTTCAGTTCCCTTGAAAGTTCCACAATCTCACGGCTCAATTTCACGAGTTCCACGGTCTGTTGCTCCAGTTTGTAGAGCAACGCCATCGCCTTTTTCTCGGAGAAATGGCAGCGCAACTCCTTCACGACTTGGTTGTAGTTCGTGCCTATCGCGCGGAACTGCGCATGAAAATCGGACAGTTTGGTGTAGTAATCCACCAACGTCTTGTCCACTTTCAGCACCTTGAACGGCTGCCCGAAGAAGTGCGCCTTGATGAAAACCGACTTGGCGTAAACGCCCGACTTCTCGAACATGGCGAGGAAACGGTTGTGTTCCTCCTCGTTGAAACGGACGGTGTAGCGATGCACCGCCGGATCGAGTTTGGGATTTCTCCCGGTCTTGTTCTTTCTTTTCTCACTCATATAATTTGGATTTAGCGGTCTGACGGCATAAGCCGCCGCTTAGGGGCACAGCCACCGCAGGTTTGAAAGGCTTCCCGACTTCGGAGGGGAAGCCCGCCCCCCGGGGGCAAGGCGTTTTCATGGCTGCTCAAAATGTTTTGAGCGGCTGAAAACATACCTTGCTATGTTCAGGCGAACATAAAAATCCGCCTTCGGACGGATTGGAGGAATGCCTTTCAAACTCCGGGCTGCGCCACCTGCGGCGTACCCTGCCGTTCGGGTGCAAAGTTAGGGCGATAAAACCATGTATGACAGAGGTGTAAGTGTGCCAGATAGTGCCAACCGGCGCAACATGCTGCCACTTGCCGGAGAAGTGATACGGATTCAAAAATATCATTGTTTATTTGCAGCGTGATTCAAGAAACGAACGATTTGAAGATATGAGAAACGGAACATTAAAATACCCGCAAAACCGCTTCGTCAAGCATTTGCCGAAACGGATTTCCAAACAATCGGCAATTCGGTTGTCCGATGATTTGGTGAAGTATGGATTCAATGACTTCATGACGCAATGTCGTCATCCATCATTTGTCCGATGCACTACTCCACCGCAGAACCGGATACGTGACGACCCGCCGGCGCGTGTAATCACGGAAGCGGATGGCGCGACAGCCAAATCCGCAAGGAAACAGAAAATTCAATCATCAACAATTAAAACAAATGGAACCATGAACAAGGAAATATTCGTTGCATTCGCAACACAAAAAGGAGGCATCGGCAAATCCACCGTCACGGCACTTGCCGCCAGCTACCTCCACAACGTGAAAGGCTACAATGTCGCCGTCGTGGACTGCGACGACCCGCAGCACAGCATCCACGGCCTGCGTGAGCATGAAACGGGACTCATCGACAGCAGCACCTATTTCAAGGCTCTCGCGTGCGACCATTTCCGCAAAATCAGGAAGAACGCCTACACCATCATCAAAAGCGATGCGGTGAACGCCCTCGATGACGCTGAAAGAATGGTTGCCGCCGAGGATGTGAAACCCGATGTGGTGTTCTTCGACATGCCGGGGACACTCCGGAGCAACGGCGTGATAAAGACGCTCTCGCAGATGGACTATATCTTCACACCCCTTAGCGCTGACCGTTTTGTCGTGGAGAGCACCCTGAAATTCGTCACGATGTTCCGCGACAGGCTGATGACGACCGGACAGGCGAAGACAAAAGGACTGTACCTGTTCTGGACGATGGTGGACGGCAGGGAGCGGAACGACCTGTACGGCATCTACGAGGAGGTGATTGCCGAAATGGGCTTCCCGGTGCTTTCCACCCGCCTGCCCGACAGCAAGAAGTTCCGCCGCGACTTGTCGGAAGAGCGCAAGAGCGTGTTCCGCTCGACCATCTTCCCAATGGACACCTCCCTGTTGAAGGGGAGCGGCATCCGTGAGTTTTCCGAGGAGATAAGTGACATCATCAGACCGCAGTGAGCATGGGCAGCAGGAAAGTGAACACGGAAGGCATCGACGAGGAGCTGTTGCTTGCCTCCATCGGGCGGCGCACCCTTGACGGGACATCGCGCCCCACGCAGGAAGTTCCCGTAGCACCGGCCGGAGAAAGCACCGCCGTACCGGAGCCGCCACCCGCGCCACCCGTGACCCGGGAGAAAGCGCAGAGGGACGGCATCCGCCGGAAAAGGCCGGAAGAGGACTATAATGAGCTGTTCCTGCGCCGCAACGAGATAAAGACCCGCCAGTGTGTCTATATCAGCCGCGATGTTCACGGTAAAATCCTCAAGATAGTGAACGATATCGCCGGAGGGGACATCTCGGTAGGCGGCTATGTGGATACCGTGTTGCGCCGGCATCTGGAGCAGCACAAAGAGAGAATAAACGAATTATACAAAAAACAACGTGAAGATTTGATTTGAATATGATAAAGGAAAAGAACCCTAAGAGAAGATTGCCGCAACAAGGCGGTAACGGTATGTTTGCCCAAGTGCAGACGAGTGTGGAGATTACATCGTCCATTTCAATCCATGGCAAATGCAGCGAGAAAGAGTATGAACGGCTGTTCATCCGAGAACCCGAAGTAAAGGCGCGTGAGGGGAAGATGGCGTATGTGCGCCCGGAGTTCCACGAACGCATCATGCGCATCACCCGCGTGATCGGGCATGACAGGCTGTCTCTGTCCGCCTACATCGACCATGTGCTTGCGCACCATTTCAAACAATGCGAGGAGGCGATAAAAAGCCATTACGCAAAGAATTACAATCCGGTATTTTAACCATCAAAAAGAAACATGAAAAGAAAAAAGAATGATTGTCGCGCCTTCCTGAAAAAATCAGGCTTCAAGGCAAGGGACGGGAAACAGGTGTACATCAGCAAGGATATTCATGACAAGATAGCCATGATTGTCCGCCTGCTTGGTAATGGAGAAGTCACGATTGCCGATTTCACCGAGAACGTGGTAAGGGAATACCTCCGTACCCACCGTGACGAGCTGAACCGTATGTTGAACGCAGTCCCCAAAGTAGAACTATGAGCATGACGATGATTCTGCTGGCCGTATCAGTCGGCTGCAACCTCTGGTTCCTGTTCCTGCTACTCTATGACCGCATTATGGACACAAAGATTGCCCGTTTCTTCAAGGGCATTGTGAAAGTATGGAGGTCGTTGGAAGAAACGGAAAAAGGGCGGCAAACGGCACACACCAAACTTCCTGCGAGTGACAATGACATCATGGGCAAGAGCCGTTTCAAAATGGCATCAACCCGGACAAACGCTGCCATACCGGTGCAGGAAGCTGCCATTTCGGAAAAAGGCATTGAGCTGTCGGAGGAAGAGGCTACTTTTGACGACGGAAACAGGAAAGCCGCCACCCATTCCACACAAGTCCCGGAGGACAAGCTCGAAGAAACCTTCACGAGCATGACACCGGAGGAGATGGAATACGGGGAAGACGAGCCGGAGGACGACGCTTCGGACGCACCTCGGGCATCGGGAAGCAGTTTTGACGAGATTGACGATGCGGTAAGGACAGCCAAGAACCCGGAGGCGACCCGTACAGAGCGTGAAAAGGCGGCAAAGGTCTTCGCCGACATGGAAGGCACGGAGCTGTACGACAAAATGATGGAAGGCTCCTCGGAGATAGCTGTCCGTATCAAGGGGCTTATCGAAATCCGGCTGAAGAAGCCTAAAAAGGAGTTCGTCGTGCCTGACAACATCGAGGAGTTCGACATCCGCAACTATGTGTAACGACAACTAAAAAAAGAAATGGAAATGAAAACGTAAAACGACACCCATGCGGCGAGGAAGCGCAAGGCGCATCCGGTTCGCAACGGACAGCCCAAGTCCGTGGAAACAAACGGGCATACCACTGAACCAAAGAAAAGTAATCAAGTATCAACCGCCCGACAAAGGACCATCCACTCTTTCGACGGCACAAAACAAGAACATTTTATGAACAAGAACATCAAGAACGCTTTGACAAGCAAGAAATCAATCCTTTCAGCGACACTTGCCATCGCCGCCACCGTCTCCGTTTTCGCACAGGGCAACGGTCTGGCAGGCATCACGGAAGCCACCTCTATGGTCACCAGCTATTTTGATCCGGGCACTAAGCTCATTTACGCCATCGGCGCGGTAGTCGGGCTTATCGGAGGCGTGAAAGTGTACGGGAAATTCTCTTCGGGAGACCCCGACACGAGCAAGACTGCCGCCTCATGGTTCGGAGCCTGCATCTTCCTGATTGTAGCCGCCACCATCCTGCGCTCGTTCTTCCTTTAATATGATAATGTATGGCTGAATACCCGATAAACAAGGGTATCGGCCGTCCGGTCGAGTTCAAGGGACTGAAAGCCCAGTACCTCTTCATCTTCTGCGGAGGTCTGCTCGCTCTCTTCGTCCTGTTCGTCATCCTCTACATGGTCGGCATCGGCCAGTGGATATGTATCGGCTTCGGTGCGGTATCGTCCTCCGTCCTCGTATGGCAGACCTTCGCGCTGAACGCCCGGTACGGCGAACACGGGCTGATGAAGCTGGGAGCTGCACGGAGCCATCCCCGATACCTTATCAACCGGCGGCGGATCACCCGATTATTCATACGGAAACGAAAGGAAGAAACAAAATGAGAAATACATCGAAAATGACGACACTGGAAAACAAGTTCCCGCTGCTGGCGGTGGAACACGGCTGCATCATCTCCAAGGATGCCGACATCACGGTAGCTTTCGAGGTGGAACTGCCGGAGCTTTACACCGTGACGGGTGCGGAGTACGAGGCGATACACGGCTGCTGGTGCAAGGCTGTCAAGGTGCTGCCGGACTTCTCCGTCGTCCACAAGCAGGACTGGTTCATCAAGGAACGGTATAAGCCGGAACTGGATAAGGACGGGATGAGCTTCCTCTCGCGGAGCTTCGAGCGTCACTTCAACGAGCGTCCGTACCTGAAGCACACGTGCTACCTCTACCTGACCAAGACGACAAAAGAACGTAACCGGATGCAGAGCAACTTCAGCACGCTGTGCCGGGGGCATATCATCCCGAAGGAACTGGACGGGGAAACCGCCGCGAAGTTTCTGGAGGCAACGGAGCAGTTCGGGCGCATCATGAACGACAGCGGTTTTGTCAGGCTGCGCCGCCTCTCCACCGATGAGATTGTGGGGACGGACGGCAAAGCCGGACTGCTGGAGCGGTACTTCTCGCTACTGCCCGAAGATAACGCCACGTTGCAGGACATCGAGCTTTCGGCAAGGGAAATGCGCATCGGCGACAACCGCCTGTGCCTGCACACCCTTTCCGACGCGGAAGACCTGCCCGGCGCGGTGGCGACAGACACCCGTTACGAGCGGCTGTCCACCGACCGCTCGGACTGCCGCCTCTCCTTCGCTTCCCCCGTGGGGCTGCTGCTATCCTGCAACCACATCTACAACCAGTATGTGATTATCGACAACAGCGAGGAGAACCTGCAGAAATTCGAGAAGTCCGCCCGCAATATGCAGTCGCTCTCCCGCTATTCGAGGAGCAACAGCATCAACCGCGAGTGGATAGACCAGTACCTGAACGAAGCCCATTCCTACGGTCTGACCTCTGTACGGGCGCACTTCAACGTCATGGCGTGGAGCGACGACGCGGAGGAACTGAAGCATATCAGGAACGATGTAGGAAGCCAGCTTGCAAGCATGGGGTGCGTACCCCGCCATAATACCACCGACTGCCCGACGCTCTACTGGGCAGCCATGCCCGGCAATGCTGCGGACTTCCCGGCGGAGGAATCGTTCTACACGTTCACGGAACAGGCGGTGTGCCTTTTCACGGAGGAGACCAACTACCGCAGCTCACCCTCGCCCTTCGGCATCAAGATGGTGGACAGGCTCACGGGGAAACCGCTGCACCTCGACATCAGCGACCTGCCGATGAAGCGGGGCATCACCACCAACCGAAACAAGTTCGTATTGGGTCCAAGCGGAAGCGGCAAATCGTTCTTCATGAACCACCTCGTGCGTCAGTATTGGGAACAAGGAACCCATATCGTGCTGGTGGACACGGGAAATTCCTATCAGGGGCTGTGCGAGATGATACGGCGCAAGACACACGGCGAGGACGGCGTGTATTTCACCTACACGGAGGAGAAACCGATTTCGTTCAACCCGTTCTACACCGACGACTACGTGTTCGACGTGGAGAAGAAGGACAGCATCAAGACACTGCTGCTGACGCTCTGGAAGTCGGAGGACGACAAGGTGACGAAGACGGAGAGCGGTGAATTGGGCAGCGCGGTGAACGCCTACATCGAACGCATCAGGGCGGACAGGAGCATCATCCCCTCGTTCAACACCTTCTACGAGTACATGCGTGACGACTACCGCAGGGAACTGGCGGAGCGTGACATCAAGGTGGAGAAGTCGGACTTCAACATCGACAATATGCTCACCACCATGCGGCAGTATTACCGGGGCGGACGCTACGACTTCCTGCTCAACTCGGCGGAGAACATCGACCTGCTCGGCAAACGGTTCATAGTCTTCGAGATCGATTCCATCAAGGACAACCGCGAACTGTTCCCGGTAGTGACCATCATCATCATGGAAGCCTTCATAGGCAAGATGCGCAGGCTGAAAGGAGTGCGGAAACAGCTGATTTGTGAGGAGGCGTGGAAAGCCCTCTCCTCGGCGAACATGGCGGAGTATCTGCGCTATATGTACAAGACCGTGCGCAAGTATTTCGGTGAGGCTATTGTGGTGACGCAGGAAGTGGACGACATCATTTCCTCGCCCGTCGTCAAGGAGAGCATCATCAATAACTCGGACTGCAAGATACTCCTCGACCAAAGGAAGTACATGAACAAATTTGATTCCATACAATCCTTATTAGGGCTGACGGAGAAAGAGAAGTCGCAGATACTCTCCATCAATATGGCGAACAACCCTTCAAGGCTCTATAAGGAAGTATGGATCGGACTTGGCGGCACACAGTCGGCGGTCTATGCCACCGAGGTTAGTGCGGAGGAATACCTCGCCTACACGACTGAGGAAACGGAGAAGGTGGAGGTGTACCGTCTGGCAGAGCAATTGGGCGGCGACATCGAAGCCGCCATCCGGCAGCTTGCCGAAAGGCGGAGGAACAAGGAATAAGTAATCAATAACCTGTAAAACAGATTTATCAACTAAAAAAGGAAATGCGTATGAGTATATCGAGAATGAAAATGCTGCAAGTCAGCAAGTGCTTAATCGGATTGGCGGTCATGGTGCTGCAATCCTGTGAAACAGCGGACAATCGCCGCGACCTGCTGTGCGGGAATTGGGAAAGCGTGGAGGGCAAGCCCGACGTGCTTATCTACAAGGAGGGCGAAGCCTACAAGGTTACGGTATTCAAACGGGGCGGCATCCGCCGCAAATTGAAACCGGAAACCTACCTCTTGCAGGAGGAGAACGGTAATCTGTTCATGAACACCGGCTTCCGCATCGATGTGTCCTACAACGAGGCGACGGACATCCTTACTTTCTCGCCGGGCGGTGACTATATGCGTGTGAAACCCGCTTCGGGTACGGCGGAAGTGAAGGGAAACAAGAAACCGGATTCCTTTATACATGTCCCTGAAAACATTGAGGACTTCAATATCAATGATTTCATTTGACTATAATCTATCTACCACTAAAATCCAAAGAAGATGAGAACAAGAATAACACTTATCATCTGCCTCTGCCTGCTCCTCGCGGGCAAGGCAAACGCACAATGGGCGGTGATAGACCCGTCCAACATCGCGCAGAGCATCGTGAACACCTCGAAGAACGTGGTGCATACTTCGACCACCGCCACGAACATGGTGAAGAACTTTCAGGAAACCGTGAAGATTTACGAGCAGGGCAAGAAGTATTACGACGCACTCAAATCGGTGAACAACCTCGTCAAGGACGCCCGCAAGGTGCAGCAGACCATCCTGATGGTGGGCGACATCACGGACATCTACGTGACCAATTTCCAAAGGATGATGCGGGACGACAACTTCACGGTGGAGGAACTCGGAGCCATCGCCTTCGGCTACACGAAGCTGCTGGAAGAGAGCAATGACGTACTGACGGAGTTGAAAAACGTGGTGAACATCACCACGCTCTCCATGACGGACAAGGAGCGCATGGACGTGGTGGAACGCTGCTACTCCAAGATGAAGCGTTACCGCAACCTCGTGGGCTACTACACCAACAAGAACATCAGCGTGAGCTATCTGCGTGCGAAGAAGAAAAACGACCTCGACCGCATCATGGGGCTGTACGGGAGTATGAATGAAAGATACTGGTAGCCTATGGAGTTCGACAACCTTCATCAAATTCTCCGCTCGCTCTACGAGCAGATGATGCCGCTGTGCGAGGACATGGCGGGCGTGGCGAAAGGCATCGCCGGACTGGGCGCATTGTTCTACATCGCCTACCGGGTGTGGCAGTCGCTGGCGAGAGCCGAGCCGATAGATGTGTTCCCCATGCTCCGCCCCTTCACCATCGGTCTGTGCATCATGTTCTTCCCCTCGGTGGTGCTGGGCACGATAAACAGCGTCCTCTCGCCCGTCGTGCAAGGCACGGCAAAGATGCTGGAGGCGGAAACTCTGGACATGAACCAATACCGGGAGCAGAAGGACAAGCTGGAATACGAGGCGATGATGCGCAACCCCGAAACCGCCTACCTTGTGTCGAACGAGGAGTTTGACAAACAGCTGGAGGAACTGGGCTGGTCGCCCGGCGACATGGTGACGATGGCGGGGATGTATATCGAACGCGGGATGTACAGCATGAAGAAGAACATCCGCGACTTCTTCCGCGAGATACTGGAACTGATGTTCCAGGCCGCCGCCCTCGTGATAGACACCATCCGCACGTTCTTCCTCGTGGTGCTGGCGATACTCGGCCCGATAGCCTTCGCCATATCGGTGTGGGACGGCTTCCAAAGCACGCTCACGCAGTGGATATGCCGCTACATACAGGTCTATCTGTGGCTGCCCGTGTCGGACATGTTCAGCACCATACTCGCCAAGATACAGGTGCTGATGCTGCAAAGCGACATCGAGCGTATGCAGGCTGACCCGAACTTCTCGCTGGATTCGAGCGACGGGGTGTATATAGTGTTCATGATCATCGGCATCATCGGCTACTTCACCATACCGACTGTGGCGGGCTGGATCATCCAAGCCGGGGGCATGGGCAGCTACGGGCGCAACGTGAACCAGACTGCCGGACGTGCCGGAGGGTTTGCGGGCAGCGTGGCGGGTGCAACGGCAGGCAACACCGTGGGACGCTTCGGCAAACTGCTGAAACGAACATGACGGGACGTGTTTCCCTTGTCGCCGACTCGACAGCCTCTTGTCGCCGACAAGCGGAAACCGCTCCGGACACAACAGGAATAATAACTAATAATAAACCGAACAGAATAAAATGGAATTCAAGTCACTCAAAAACATAGAGTCATCGTTCAGGCAGATACGCCTGTTCGGTATCGTCTTCCTCTCGCTGTGCGCCGTGGTGACGGTATGGAGCGTGTGGAGTTCCTACCGCTTCGCGGAGAGACAGAGGGAGAAGATTTATGTATTGGATAACGGCAAGTCGCTAATGCTGGCACTCTCGCAAGACCTCTCGCAGAACCGTCCGGCGGAGGCACGGGAACATGTGCGCCGTTTCCACGAGCTGTTCTTCACGCTCTCGCCCGAAAAGAGTGCGATAGAACACAACGTGAAGCGTGCCCTGCTGCTGGCGGACAAAAGCGTGTACAACTACTACTCGGACTTCGCGGAGAAGGGGTACTACAACCGCATCATCGCGGGGAACATCAACCAAGTGCTGAAGGTGGACAGCGTGGTGTGCGACTTCAACGGCTATCCCTACCGTGCCGTGACCTATGCCACGCAGAAGATCATCCGGCAGAGCAACGTCACCGAGCGCAGCCTCGTGACCACCTGCCGCCTGCTCAACTCGTCCCGTTCGGACGACAATCCCAACGGCTTCACCATCGAGGGGTTCACCATCATCGAGAACAAGGATTTACAAACCATCAAACGCTAACAGGACAATGAAAAGAAAAAGTATCAGAAAATCGCTGTGGGGCGCGTACTGGAAGCTCCACGACAAGAAGAAAATGCTGGCGGCAAGGCTCAAAGGCTACTTGGACGGCTTGCCCCCGAAGACTCGCAGGCGCATCGTGCTGGCGATGCTCGCCGCCTTTGCCGCGCTTGCCCTCTACACCTTCGGCAAAGCCCTCTATGACATCGGCAGGAATGACGGCAGCCGGATTGAGATAGACCATGCCGGACAGGTGGAACTGTCCGTAAAGCCTGAAAACAATCATAACGTAATACCTTATTTATATGGAACAGACGAAGAATGAACCAAAAAACGAGAACAAAGCCGCTCCCGGCAATGACAAGCCGAAGAATGAGCGCAAGCCGCTGACCGAAGTCCAACGGCTGAAACGGCAGAAGATGATAGTGCTGCCCGCTATGGTGCTGGCGTTCATCGGGGCGATGTGGTGGATATTCGCGCCCTCTTCCGACAAAGGGCAGCAGCCGGGTGTGAACGGCTACAACACCGAGATGCCCGATGCGGACAAGGAGAACCGGCTCATCATCGGCGACAAGGCGAAAGCCTACGAACAGGGTGCTATGGAGGAACGGCAGGAGAACCGCAGCCGCGCCATGCAGCAGTTGGGCGACCTGTTCGACCGCGAGGTGGCGGAAACGGACGGTGGCAGGGACTTCGACCTTGCCGACCCCGGCGGAAAGGAAGAGCCGGAGAAGTCCGCACCGAAGACTATCCAATCCTCCGCAGCCGCCTACCGTGACCTCAATGCTACGCTCGGCAATTTCTACGAACAGCCGAAGAACGACAATGCGGAGATGGACGAACTGTTGGAGCGTATCGCCTCGCTGGAGTCGGAACTTGAAAGCGGGAAAGGCAAGGCATCTTCTATGGATGACCAAGTGGCTCTCATGGAGAAGTCCTATGAGCTGGCGGCAAAGTACATGGGCGGTCATAACAACGTCAAGCCAGAAACCATGCAGGCGGCAGAGCCGTCTCCCGTGCGGAAAGCCGGAAAGAACACGGCAAAACCCGTGAGGCAGGTGGCGCATCAGGTGGTGTCCTCACTCGGACAGCCGATGAGCAATGCAGAGTTTGTCGCCTCCTTCTCGCAGGAGCGCAACCGCAGTTTCAACACGGCAGTGGGTGTCACGACCGTATCGGACAGGAACATCATATCGGCGTGCGTCTATGGGGCGCAGAGCGTGACGGACGGGCAGACGGTCAAGTTGCGCCTGCTGGAGCCGATGGCGGTGGCGGACAAAATCATCCCCCGAAATGCGGTGGTGGTAGGTGCTGCCAAGATTCAGGGAGAACGGCTCGGCATCGGAATCACCTCGCTGGAATATGACGGCACTATCATACCGGTGGAGCTGGAGGTCTATGACACGGACGGACAGCCCGGAATATTCATCCCCAACTCAATGGAGATGAACGCGGTCAGGGAAGTCGCCGCCAACATGGGCGGCTCGCTCGGCAGCAGCATCAACATCTCCACCAACGCGGGGGCGCAGCTCGCCTCCGACTTAGGCAAAGGACTGATACAAGGCACGAGCCAGTATATCGCCAAAAAGATGCGTACCGTGAAAGTGCATCTGAAATCGGGATACAGGGTCATGCTCTATCAGGAAACAAATTAAGATAACAACCCAATTTTTAATTTACCACTAAAATCCAAAGTAATGAGAAAAGCAATCATGATGCTTGCCCTCGCTATGGGCATCGCAACTGCCAACGCGCAGGAGAATGTAACCGTTGGACAAAGCAACGGAAGTGAACAACAGACGGACGGACAGCCGACCTTGACAAAGGAGGTCTATCCGCAGAAGGAGGCGGACGGCGACCTGTACCACGGTCTGACGAAGAAACTGACATTCGACCGCATGATACCGCCCCACGGTCTGGAAGTGACCTACGACAAGACCGTCCACATCATTTTCCCCTCGGAAGTGCGCTATGTGGATTTAGGCTCGCCCGACCTGATAGCGGGCAAGGCGGACGGTGCGGAAAACGTCATCCGCGTGAAGGCTACCGTAAGGGACTTCCCGAACGAGACCAACATGTCCGTCATCACGGAGGACGGGAGTTTCTATACCTTCAACGTGAAGTACGCCGCCGAACCGCTGTTGCTCAACGTGGAGATGTGCGACTTCATCCATGACGGCGAGGCGGTGAACCGCCCGAACAACGCGCAGGAAATCTACCTGAAAGAATTAGGCAGCGAAAGCCCCATGCTGGTGCGCCTTATCATGAAGTCCATCCACAAGCAGGACAAGCGCGAGGTGAAACATATCGGCTGCAAGCGTTTCGGCATCCAATATCTGTTGAAAGGCATCTACACGCACAACGGGCTTCTCTATTTCCATACGGAAATCAAGAACCGGAGCAACGTGCCTTTTGATGTGGACTACATCACATGGAAAATCGTGGACAAGAAGGTGGCGAAGCGTACCGCCGTGCAGGAGCAGATCATCCTGCCGCTCCGTGCGCAGAACTACGCCACCTGTGTGCCGGGAAAGAAAAGCGAACGCACGGTGTTCACGATGGCGAAGTTCACCATTCCCGACGGCAAGTGCCTCGTGGTGGAGCTGAACGAGAAGAACGGTGGTCGCCACCAGTCGTTCGTGATTGAGAACGAGGATTTGGTGCGTGCCAATACAATTGACGAACTTTCTGTGAAATAAAGCACTGACCATGAGAAAGTACATCGCAATCATCATCGCGTCGCTTGCCCTTTTCACGGGGCAGGCGCACGCCCAGCGGTGCCTGCCGAAGATGCAGGGTATCGAGGTAAGGACGAATCTGGCGGACGGCTTCAAGCCCGGCGGCAACAATGGCGGGTACAGTTTCGGGGCGGCTCTCTCCGCATACACGAAGAAGGGGAACAAATGGGTGTTCGGTGGCGAATACCTGTTGAAGAACAACCCGTACAAGGACACCGCCATACCTGTGGCGCAGTTCACGGCGGAGGGCGGCTACTATTTCAAGATACTTTCCGATGCCCGTAAAATCATGTTCGTCTATGCGGGGGCTTCGGCTCTCGCCGGATATGAGTCGGTGAATTGGGGCGAAAAGGTGCTGCATGACGGCTCGACACTGCATGACCGGGACGCCTTCATCTATGGCGGTGCGCTGACATTGGACGTGGAGTTTTACGTGGCTGACCGTATCGCCCTGCTCGCCAACCTCCGGGAGCGCCTGCTGTGGGGTGGCGACACTCAAAAGTTCCATACGCAGTTCGGGGCGGGCATCAAATGTTATATATAACATTTGACACCATATGTTAGCTTTCAATTTATGTTGTATAATAATTGTATTTAACTTGTGAACAGTTAGTTGTGTGTTTTGGGAACAACATATTTATTTATATAATCCATTGAGAAAAGCTATGAT
>NZ_JAMOKT010000007.1:0-160051 GCF_023656795.1 Parabacteroides caeci | reverse complement strand
GTACACTCGGCAATCCGTTTTGAACTCAAAGGAGACAGTCTCAGAAAAAATCATTAACTTTGTCGCATCAAAAGTGTCCCAGCCTCCTCCGGCGCACTGTCCCAGTCACCTCCGGTTTTTCCAGCAAGTTCTTGCACATTGATATCGAGTAAGCGGTTTTCTTCCTCCAGATATTCATTCTTTGGAGTAGCTTTTATGGTTTCTGTTTCACTCATTTCTGCGGAAAAATCAAATTTCTTTTTCATGGGCTTATCGTTTTAATCCTGTTTTCGGTTTCTTCCCTAACGAACGACCGGCAACACGAGCGCATCTGTGAGCCCATTGCAAATCGTCTTCGTCCTTGTCTCTCCACGGAAGGTCGCTTTGTGAGCCTCCACCACCTCCACCGGTTGTTACGTTGGGGGTATCTATCAGTCCGACAAATATAGCTACAGCCATATCGGTAAGTTCCTGACAGTTGGCAATAAACCTGTAATCAAATTCGTCATTGAAACAGTCAAGTACTTTTTCCGGAATATAGAATCGATGTTCCTTGCCTTCATAAGTAAAGACATAAGGAATGATATTCTGATGGTCTGGGCGATATTGGGTATAGTCAATAGGATCAACCTTATGTGTCGCTACCTGTTGAACGGTTTGGGAAGTATTATTTCTAATGACGGAAGTTGGCTGATGGTGCAGTTTCTTCCATGTTGCAGGAAGTTTCGAGACCATCAGGTTCCTGCCGACTCCCAATTCTGAAGCCTTGTATTTGGTGTTTCCATTCATGAGGGCATATCCACGAAGAATACCTTTCTTGTCCTCTCTTTCATGGACGGTATAACCTTTCCGTATAAGAGCATTCTTGTATTCATCCCATGACCACGATAGCATTGCTTTCAACACCTCCATACAGTCCCGGTTCACTTGTGGAATGTTGCGATTTCGGATTTGCGCCGCAGTTGTCCACCCTCGTTTCTTTGCCACTCGCTCGGCAGCACGTTGCGCACGAAGATGAATGTTGTGGTCGTTGTTGATATTGCCGTCTTCATCCAAACGGCAAACCGCAGCATGAAGGTGGGGGACTTCGCCTTTGGACTCTGTATGAAGCCAAACTGAGTATTTGCTACCCGCCAAATTGGTCGGACAGGAACGGACTTTTCCGTTCTTGCCGATAATCACTTGTTTGTCGAATTCCTCGGCGAATTCCTGCCAAAGTTTTTGCCAATCTTCGATGTCATAGAATTGGGTATGTTCGGGCGATGGGCTCAATTCGATTCTGATTACAGAATTCTTTATAGGCCGATATTGGGATAGGGTCAACTGCATGGAGTTCCATATCCCCATAGCGTCCGGTTCTGAGGTCAACAGATTGTCCAATACCCGATAGATTTTTTCCGGATGCTTCTTATGCTGTGATTCGCCGGTAATGTAACGGAGGTCGTTTATGCCGTGCGATATGGCTTTGGCTTTCGCAATCATTCTTCTTCGGATTTAGGGTTGGACGGAATTTTGTTCTTCTCTTTTACAGCATTTAGGAACTGGCAGATATTTTCAGCCACATTGCCTAATTCTTTCAGCCAGCCCACCATAAACGGAATCTGATTGAACATTGCCATGCGCTGCTTTGTGGACATTCCGTGTAGGGCGGAGGTGTATTTTACGAGGTCTGACCGACAATCGTCCAGATTCTGTAACAGTACCGCTTCTTCTTTCGTGAGCCTTGCTTTTGGCTTGAAGTTATACGCACGTGATAATATGTAGTCACTTACAGTCATGCCGCATTGTCCGGCCAGTGATTTTATATGCTCCTTCTGAGTAAGAGTGACTTTAGCTCCGATAAAGACACTTCTGGTTTCTTTCGAGGAGTCCGATGTATTTTCAATATCTTCTTTCATTTGAATCGTTTTATAATGGTTGAATAGGTGCGAGCTTGCGAGTACCGCACCGGCGAGGGAACTGAGCAGGCGAGAGCGCCAATGTACAACCGTAACGCAGTGAGGTTATACCTTGGCATATCTCGCAACAGTTACCTGTTGATGCTTCACGGCAAGCCATATCGGTTGCGTATAGTGAACTGGCACTCGGATAGGAAACATAGGATGATACTAGCCTCTAAAAGAGGGGAGAATATGAATATCTCACATGATGTCTTCCTCCGACTTTGCTTTATTCTTATATATACGCCCCAACAATAAAGTAAAGTTGAACTCAATAATGGTATTCTGGATTGAAGGCATAATCTTTCCCTTCTTTTATAACCATTTGTTTGTCGCTGAGCAATGTTGCGACCTTTACCGCCTTGTTATAACCGAGTTTTATACCCTGTAATCCGTAACCCTCTTTCAAGCGTTCTATATAATCATCGTAATTGTTGATGTTGCCATTGGCAAAAACGGCATCCAATGCTGGACGATGTACATTCTTTGGAATCTCCTTGTCCGGATCGAACGGTCCTTTGGTTGGTCGTCCGGTCTTCTTCTCTTTTGGCAGATAGGACTCTACTGGTTCGGGCATGGCTTCCTCGTTTATGCGGAAGGCGAAAGGCTCAAACTCACGGTCACGGATATGGACGGCTTCGACCACGCTTACAGTCTTGTCCTCTTTGTCCACTTCGACCTGCATGATGGTTTCTGCTTTGTTGTTGAGTTCCGTGCCGATGTGACCACGGGCATGTTCATCATTCTTGTTCTGATGCAAGACGGTATGGATATGGATTTGCCTGTCATCCGTCCACTGCATGAATTTGGAGATGATGTCGGTGGATTCGCTGGAGGAATTGATGTCGTAAAGGAAATCACGAATGCCATCTATGATGACCAATCCCAAATCCGGTATTATGCCAATGGCCTGTTCGACTATCGCCAGACGTAGTTTAGGGGAAAACTTGCGCAGAGCCAGCATAATCAGATTATCCGGATTCTTGTATTCCGGCAAGTCGGCCAAACGTAAGATGCGCTTCAATACCTGCTGGCAATGATACCGCCCCTGCTCTGTGTCTATGTATAGAATCTTCCGCTTATTTTCGGGAAATGTAGACCGATAATGAAGAACGGTGCTGCCACTCAATGCCGATGCGACAATGGCTGAAACGTTGAACGTTTTCTTGCTTTTGGCTTTCCCGATGGAAGCACTGAAGTTTCCCAATGTTCCGATAACAGTATCGTCCACCATCAGAACCACCGGGGAGTGTTCGTATGTACTTGTTACGCTTATTGTAGACTCCGCCATGTAAGCGGCCAATTCTTCCGGAGAAAGAATAATAGTGTCTGTCTTTTCCATCACTACCAGCTTTTAGGGTTTGGTTTACGGCGATGAGAGGAGAGCATGGACTCATTCTCGTCCTCGAAACTTTGCGGAGCCGGATTTTTCCGGGAAGATTCCAGCCATCTATCCAGTTCGTCTCGGTAGATGTAGAGATGCTTTCCTTGTTTTATAACCGGAATATCGTCATTCTTGACCTTGTAATAAAAGGTCGACAACGGCATTTTAAGATAGTTGCAAGCCTCCTGTACGGTCATGGGGACGTGCGTGTTCTCTTTGGTTTCGTACTGCTTGTAAAGTTTCTCCGTAAGCAGGTTTTCCATACTTGCGATTCTGTCGCATAGTTCGCCTACCACAGTCGGCAGGTCGTTGAATGTCAGTTGGTCTTTTTCCATATTGTAACTCTTTTAATCGTTCAACATGCTGCGAACCAACTCAATGAAACCTTGCAGAACAATACAGACCGGATTAATTATTTCGTCTGCAAACTTTTTTTATTGCGAGTCATCATTATCTGCATCTAAATGGAAGCGATAGTCGCCTTTATCTGGTATATCAATGGGAATCTGGCTTGAGACATTATCCCGTAAATTAAGTTTAAGATATTCAAGGGTTGCGTTTGCAAGTTCGTATGGAAATGATTTCTTGATAAAAACGGCTCTTTTCGCTAAGGGCACTCCCAAGCGTTCACCGACATTCCATGCTAAATGGCGAAGTCCCGGTGACCTCAGCGGATTGTCTATATTGGAACGAATCGGTTTATATGACTCAGGTTGGTCGTAAGCCATATACTCTATATTGGAAATGAGGGTGGCAATATCCTCTTTGGAGAGATAGGGGGCAGTCTTGACGGTTACATATTCCCGAATCGCATCCATAATTTCCGCTTGCCTTTCAATCTCTTTCTTTTTGAGTTCCACCAATATGGAATCATATTTATTCAAATGAGAATCTTGCGGACAATCAGAGTTTACAGTATCTTGATTCGACTGTTGGGACGGAGGACATTTCTGTTCAAGCAAATCCATCGGTTGCTCGATGGGCAGTGTTTTAGTAGCATCCGTAGATTCTATGGCGTTCTCTGATTTTACAATAGGGGTATATGGTTCGCCCAAAGAGAAGTTGATAGGATTTTTTGTCAGCCAGTTATAGAAAAATTTGTGCAGGAGTCCGCACAATATGATAGCTATTACCAGTCCAAGGATGACTGGAGTCGTTATACGCATGATATTGATGTCATGGCAAAGGAAAAGATAAGTATCTATGGCCGCATAAATGATAACGGACAGTGCGAGGATAAAACTTATCTTTTTAGTCTGAATTTGTTTTTTATTCGTCATGGTCTGCAAGTATTTGGAATCGTTTTGCGCTAAAGATATAATCGATATTCCAGATAGTTGCAATAAAGAGACTGATAGTTACCACGTATCATGCTAAATATCACGGTCAGAGTATGATTTTAGGTGAAAAATCATACTCTGACCGCAGAAATCGAGGACAAAGCAGCTGTCAGTCTTGCCGTGTCAGGGTAATTTTCTTGCTGGCTTCACGTTTGTTGGCATCCACGACTTTGATATACCTTTGAGTGGTGGTGATACTCTTGTGCGCCATAATGCTCTGTATGGTGCGGATGTCCGTCCCGGCAGCTGCTTGTAGCGTCGCAAATGTTCTACGATACGAGTGAAATGTTATGTTCTTGGTAATTCCGGCAGAACGAATCCATTCTTTCATCGGTATTTGCGTCCAACTGCGCATAAGCCCCTTGAATACAAAACCTTTCTTTTCAGAATTATAGCCAATCAATCCCAAAGCTTCTTCACTAATGGGAATGATGTCTTCCGCCTTGTTCTTTTGTGTAATGATGTGTACGCATTTCCCACCGGCAGAATAGTCCACGATGTCTTCCCAACATAGTGAGAGAATGTCACTGATGCGCAAGCTGGTCATACAGGAAAACAGCGATGCCGTTTTCAGAATAGGTTTCTTGCAAGGTGTCTCAGCCAATTTGTACAATTCCTCAACTGACAGGGCCTCTTTCATTACATCTTCTGTCTCTATCTTTTCCAAGAAATCATTGACATTGGTCTTTATCATCCCATTACGATAGAGTATTTTCAGGAAACCTCTGAAAGTAGACCAGTATCCTGATGCGGAGTTCCGTGTGATACGTCCGTTACGCCTTAGCTTCTTGGCACTCAGCAGATATTCCCGAAACTTGTTACAGAGGTCGATGTCAATCTCTTCAAAGGTGCATTTACCATGTACGAAGTTACTGAAATGCAGATAGACAAACTCCCATTTCTGGTCATGCTTACGGAGCTGCTTGCGATAATACTCCAGAAAGTCTGCCTTGAGTTTGTACTTGTCAAAGAAGTCATACCGTTCATTGACTACCGACTCGAACCTGCGGCAACGGATGGCTTCGGCTTTCTCGGTCATTACCTCGTTGAAATTCTGTTCACGTTTGTTTCTCGGATTGGCATAGATATAAATACCAAGCGATTCATGACGGATAACTTTCATTGTCTCTTTGTCTCGATACCCCGGATAATAATCCAGATAGAAAGACATCATCCTGCCTTTTAGCGGACGTGTCCTTAATGTCACGGTCTTGCATTCATGCATAATGTTATATTTTTATGGTTATTATTAATTCGTCGGCGAAACTCTATAATGTAATCATGCAGATTACCTACAGCAGGGATTAATTTTTGAATAATTTACGGATAGTCATAAATTAGACTATTTGCGGACACCCATTACCCGGTCAAACTCCACTTTCAGGAATCTGACGAACCGTCCGTTCTTCTCACGGTTGATCTGATGGAATTGCAGAATACCGTAAACCGAATCACGAGAGAGCTTGAATTTCTCCATTGCCTCCTTGACGGTATAGTATTCCGCCTTGCTCTCCTGTTCGGAACTCTTCGAGAGGTCGAAGTGGAGCTTGGAGTAGAATATCTGCCCATGCTCCTTCTTGGATGGAATGTTGTTCCGATACACCTGCGAACGGATGGCGACACGTGTCATGCCGTACTTCTCTTGAATCTCTTCCGGTGTGTACCATTCAGTAAGGTCGGAATCCACCTCGTATTTGGCAAAGGCGGCATCGATATGTTTCTTGCTGTAATAGTTGAACTGGCGGATTCTCACTTTCGGCACTTTATGTTGCCTTGTGTAAGTCCACACCCATTTAGCGTTGACTTTGTATTTTTCTGCAATCTCTTCGGCTGTGTAATACTCAGAGATGTCGAAGTCCTCTTTGGGCACGACACGCTCGTAAGGTTTGGTTTTCATCATCAGTTCAATGTCAGCACGGCGGATGAGTGACTTCTTGCCGCTGATGCGTGAAGCCCGAAGTTTGGATTCCTTTACCAATTTATATATGTACTGTCTGGTTACGCCCATTAACTTTGCTGCTTGGGCAAAAGAGAAGAAATCCTGCCCCTCGGCGGCTTGTCGAGGTTGCAATAATTCTTGCGACCGTTTCAACTGTCGCTTACGTTCCCGGATGCGCTCCTTGTAGCCAAGATTGGAACACTGATGGCTACAATAACAGGTCGTTGTTTTTTGAGCTATGAATGGCTTTCCGCACCATTGACAAATCTTTCTTACTTCCATATTTTCTCGTTTATATTGGCGGTAATTTCGCCTTATTTCTCCCGATTTTTGTCAACACATGTAAACCACTGTCAACACACGTCAACTAATGCGTCACTGTGACATTCGGGTTAACCGTGAATTTCTGTCGTGGTAGAAATATGATAGAAAAATATGGATAAAAACCGTTATCTCCAAATACGGATTGGAAACCGTTAAAATAGAAAAGTCGCTGAAATACAGCGACTTTATTCTAAATGGTTATGGTTGCTTATGGCTATTTCCAAGCCATCACTTTCCGATGCAAAACTTCCCGAAAATATTCCCCAATATCTCATCATTACTAATCTGTCCCGTAATCTCCCCCAGATAATGCATGCATTCCCTGATATCCTGGCTTAGGAAGTCTCCGGAGATATTCATTTCTAGTCCGTTGATTACACGGAGGATGGCTTCGTGGGCTTTTGTTAGGGCTTCGTAGTGGCGAATGTTTGTGACGATGACGTCGTTTTGGGATACTTCGGGTAAAGCGGCGGCCTGGATCAGATGCTGCTTGAGTACTTCGGTATTTTCCTGTCGTTTGGCGGAAATATATATACGGTCAGCAAGTATATTGCAGAGCAATTGCTGCTTGATCTTTAGCTCGTCAGACGAAAGCAAGTCGGATTTGTTGAAAACAAGGATCACCTTTTTGTCTTCTGCTTTAGGGATAATCACTTTAGCCAGTTCTTCAATCTGTTCCGCCGGAGTGTTCAGGTCGATCACCCAAAGAACAATGGATGCCTGGCGGAGCTTTTGAAAAGTACGTTCGATACCAAGGCTTTCAATGGTATCGTTGGTTTCGCGGATTCCGGCCGTGTCGATAAAGCGGAAAGTCACTCCCGAGAGATTGATTGTATCTTCTATCACATCGCGGGTTGTTCCGTGGATATCGGAAACGATGGCACGTTCCTCACCGACGAGTAAATTGAGCAAGGTTGATTTACCTGCGTTTGTCTCTCCGATAATAGCAACCGGAATACCGTTTTTGATGGCGTTTCCGACACTGAATGAATCAGCCAGTTTGCGGATCAGTTGTTCGATGCCAGTTGCCAGTTGCTTCAGATTGATGCGGTCGGCGAACTCGACGTCTTCTTCGCTGAAATCAAGCTCCAGCTCGATCAATGAAGTGAAATCGAGTAGTTGACTGCGTAGTTTGGTCAATTCATTACTGAAACCGCCGCGCATCTGGTTTATAGCCAGTTTGTGCATACCGGCTGATGTGGATGCGATCAGGTCGGCTACAGCTTCTGCCTGGCTCAGGTCCATCTTTCCGTTCAGGAAAGCACGTTGTGTATATTCTCCGGGAAGTGCAGAGCGGCATCCCTTTTCAATCAGTAGCTGAAGGATCTGTTGCTGGATATAAACCGAACCGTGACAAGTAATCTCGACAGTGTCTTCTCCTGTAAATGAATGAGGGGCGCGGAAAAGGGCGATAAGTACATCGTCGATCAACTCTTCCCCGCGGCGGATACTACCGTAGCGTAAGGTATAGGCTTTTTGGTTCTGAAGATTCTTTCCCTCTATCTTAGGAGTGAAGATTGTGTCACAAATTGTTATAGCCTCAGTGCCGGATACACGGATAACAGCTACGCCTCCGGCTCCGGGGGCTGTCGATATGGCACAGATTGTTTCTTGATTAATCATATATTAGTTGACAGTTGACAGTTGACAGTTGACAGAGATACCAGTGACAAAACTGTCAACTGTCAGCTAAGTTATACGGTTATTAGTTCATATTCCTGAGTTCCCAGTCCGATTTTTTCGGCATGTTCCAGTCCGGCCTGCCAGTTGGTTTCCGGGTGCATGATGTGGAATTTGTCGCATCCTTCCAAATGGTCGTGATGAGGCGAGTCCGAAAGGCGGTTACCAGTCTCCAGGATCGGAGCGTTGATGACTATATCGGCACAGGCTTTATCCAAAGCAACCGGGTCGAATGATGCGGCGATACCCAAGTCGGGAACGATAGCGGCATCATTATGATTCCAGCAATCGCATTCGGGAGAGACATTCATGATAAAACTGATATGGAAATTCGGTTTATCGAGTAGTACCGCTTTTGAATATTCGGCAATTTTATAGTTGAGTCGCTCCGATGTATCTCCATCACCCATGACCGCTGCGTCATATTGGCAAAGGGCAACACACTGGCCGCAACCGACACATTTCTCATAGTCGATTGTTGCTATTTTGCTGCCATCCAGGTGAATGGCGTCATGAGCGCAGTGTTTTACACAGATATTACAACTTTTACAGTTTTCGCGGGCTACGATCGGTTGGGAGGCTGAATGTAATTCCAGCTTACCTCCGACACTGGCGCAACCCATGCCCAGGTTTTTCAAAGCACCGCCGAAGCCAGTCTGTTCATGTCCTTTGAAGTGGTTCATGGTCAGTACAATATCTGCATCGACAATGGCAGCTCCGATCTTTGGAGCTTTGCAATATTCACCGTTTATTTCTATTTCGCGGTAATCCGTTCCTTTCAGTCCGTCTGCGATAATCACTTCACATTTGGCTGAGATAGGGTTGAAACCATTTTCCATGGCGCTCTCCAGATGATCTACGGCATTCGAGCGGCGGCCGGAATATAATGTGTTACAATCTGTAAGAAAGGGTTTTGCTCCTAATGAACGAAGCAAAGTCGCCATGCGGGCAGCATAATTGGGGCGGATGTAAGCCAGGTTCCCCGGTTCTCCGAAATGAATCTTAATTGCTACAAACTGATTCTTAAAATCAATGTTTGTAATACCGGCGCGCTTAACAAGACGCTCCATTTTATCCAGCAAGTTACTGGATGGAGTTGTGCGAAGATTGGTAAAGTAAACTTTTGATTTGTCCATTCTCTTATTGGTTTTTGTCATGCAAATTTACATGTTTATTTATCATAATGTATTACATTTGTATCAAATAGTTTAGTTTATGGACATATACCAAGTAAACCATCAGCAATTACTGAAGGGGATAAGATGCAATTTTCAGCGATATCTTTATAAACAGATACAGTGGGATGATCGTCTGATTGGAATTTTTGGCTCGCAAGGTGTCGGGAAAACAACCTTGCTGCTGCAACGGATAAAACAGGCTTTCGATGATTCGGATAAAGCCTTGTATTTGAATCTGGACAGCATTCTTTTTCAACGGGAGAAAATGGTCAACGTGGCTATGCAGTTCTATAAGGAGGGAGGTACACACCTGTTTTTGGACAGCGTGCATCGTTATGCCGATTGGATGACTGAGACCAGGAAGTTGTTGGATCGTTGTCCGAATCTGAATATTGTTTTTGCTTCTTCTTCGTTACTTCCGGTTTCAAAGGTGAAGAAAGGATTTAAGAACCAAGTGTCTTGTTATACATTGGCTACCATGTCGTTCAGGGAATACCTTTCGTATGAATGTGTCTTGGATTTGCCTCCGGTTTCTCTGGATGATTTGCTGGAAAACCATGTGGAAATATCGAGGAATGTGAACGACCAGATTGTCGTAGCCCCTATCTTCCGTAACTATCTGGAACATGGTTGTTATCCGTTTTATTGGGATGATCCGGATGCTTTTCCATTTCGTTTGCAAGATCGGGTGAGAGAGATGGTCGATGTTGATCTGCCGCCTCTTTATCCGTTGGAATATCGAGAATTGAAGGATATTAAAAGGTTAATGATGTCTATTTCCGGCCAGATACCCGATGTGGCTGACGTTGCCGACTTGGCTACTCAGTTGAAGTTGGAGCGGACAGATGTCAAGCGGTATTTTGATTATCTGACGGATGCGGTTTGCATAAGATATTACCAGTCTAAAAAGCAGACTCAGAGTCGTCTTCAAAAAACTTATATAGGTAATACCAATTTATTGATGGCTTTCGAAGAGGATGTGAATGACCGTGTGGTATTGGGAGAGACTTTCTTTGTCGACCAGTTATCGAATTTTGCAACGGTTGAGTTGTTTGAGAATAATGACTTTCTGATAAACGACAAATATATTTTCATGGTTGGCGATCCGTTGATGGATTATGATCGGATCAAAGAGTTGGATAATGCTTTTGCTGCTATCTACGGTCAACCCAAAAGTCAGAACAACAAACTCCCGATCTGGTTGTTGGGACTTTGTTATTGATGGACTTCTTATAATAAAGTATAGATATGACAGATATAATGAAAAATCGTAGGACTATCCGTAAATATACAGAGCAGGATATTCCCGAAGAGTTGTTGAATGAATTGCTGGAAGTGGCAGCCCGTGCTTCCAATACCGGTAATATGCAGTTATACAGTGTGGTTGTTACCCGTGACCAGTCCAATAAGGGGAAACTGGCTCCGGCTCATTTTAATCAGCCAATGATTACGATGGCTCCGGTTGTGTTGACTTTCTGTGCCGATGCCAACCGTTTTGTGAAATGGGCGGAACAACGGAAAGCGGAAGCTGGGTTTGATAATTTGCAGACTTTCATTGCTTCTACAATTGATGCGATGCTGTTTGCACAGGCTTTCTGTGATGCAGCTGAAGAGAAAGGTTTGGGTATCTGCTATTTGGGAACGACTGCCTATAATGCCGATAAAATTATCGAAGCGTTGTCTTTACCCCGCCTCGTTGTACCTATCGTTACTGTAACTGTCGGTTATCCGGCTATGCCGTTGCCGGAACAGGTGGAACGACTCCCTTTGGCTGCCGTGGTTCATCAGGAGACTTATGTAGATTATACTCCGGATATGATAGACGAATTATATGGTGAAAAGGAAGCACTGGAAGTCAATAAACAGTTTGTGAAGGAGAACAATAAGGAAACATTGGCACAGGTGTTTACCGATGTTCGTTATACGAAAAAGAATAATGAGTATTTCTCCGAAGTACTGTTGAAGGTTTTAAAAGATCAGGGATTTATGAAATGATCTTTACCTCATAATGCATAAAAAGTCCGCTTTCTATCACACCAGTGATGGACTTGATTGCATTCTCCAGATTGTCGGGTATATTGTTGAACCATACATCGAGTATCAGATTCCCGTTTTCGGTGATTATCGGACCGTCCTTGCCTTGTGCCATCCGGAGTTTTATGTCGAGCGGACTTAATGACCGGAGAGCCTGGTCTGCATGTATCAATGCATCCGGAAAGATTTCTACCGGAACGGGAAAACGTGAACCCAGCTTCGAAACCATTTTGGAAGGATCAGCTATAATGAAGGTTTGTGGGCTGGAACTAATTAATAGTTTTTCTTTGAACATGGCACCGCCACGTCCTTTGATCATATTATGATTGGGATCGATTTCGTCCGCCCCGTCAAAAGTCCAGTTCGGTTTGTGTTCAAGCAGGCTTGTCAGGGGAATACCGAGTTTGGCGCAAGCCATCTTTATCTCCTGGGAAGTAGGAATGGCATGGATATGTAACTGTTCGGTCCAGATACGGTCGGCTATTTTCAATAATGCCAGATAAGCCGTTGAGCCTGAACCTACGCCGATAATGTCGCCGTCTTTTACCATAGAGGCGATCTTGTCGGCTATTTTTTGTTTTTCTTCCCGGTTGGAAATCTCTTTACCCCATTCCAACGAATCGATGATTGTTTTCTCCCAGTCCATAATGTGTTGATCAGATGCGTTCCAATACTGTTTCAATCAATCCGGTTAATGAACCTTTATAATTGGTGTTCATGTTCTTGTCTACCCGGCCGGCAATGATGCAGCAAACTGTCATGGCGCGATGTCCCATCAGGGCGGCAAGACCGGCAAGCGAAGAACTTTCCATCTCGAAGTTCGTGATTTGCCTTCCATTATAATTGAATGCTTCAATCTTTTCATTCAATTTGGGGTCGGCGAGAGGCAGACGGAGTTCACGGCCCTGCGGTCCATAAAATCCGTTTGCAGCTATTGTCACGCCACGGATAATATCGTTTCCGGTGATTTGTTCGATCAGGGAATGATCGGCAGGTACAACATAAGGAGAAAGGCCGGACAGTTTCCAGTCCAATTGTTCCTTCAAGGCAGTCTCAAAAGCTATATCCCTGACACGTTCGGTATTTGCATAGAAGTAAATGACACCGTCGAAACCGATAGATTTTTCAGCAGCAACATACGTGCCGACAGGTACAAACGGTTGCAGACCTCCCGATGTCCCGACACGAACCAAAGTCAATTGTTTGAATGCCGGTTTTACGGTACGGGTGGAGAAGTCGATATTAGCCAGTGCATCCAGTTCGTTCAGTACAATATCTATATTGTCCGTTCCGATGCCGTGGGATACAACTGTGATACGCTTTCCTTTATAGGTACCTGTTATGGAGTGAAACTCCCGGCTGGATACTTCGCATTCTTGTGTGTCGAAGTAAGAGGCAACGGTTGATACCCGGTCGGGGTCGCCTACCAGGACTACTCTGTCTGCCAGCTGCTCCGGCTTAAGATGCAGATGGAATACGCTTCCATCTGCATTTATAATTAATTCGGATTCGGGAATTACTCTCATCTGATTAGTCTTTAAGCGGTTTTGAAGGAGCACTGGTCGGTTTGGCTATTGCTTCACGCATAGATGTATCGGCATCAATGTTCTTCATCTTATAATAATCCATGATACCCATGTTTCCGGAGCGGAAGGCTTCTGCCATTGCTTTCGGAACTTCTGCCTCTGCTTCGATCACTTTGGCGCGGGCTTCCTGAGCTTTTGCTTTCATTTCCTGTTCTAAGGCAACAGCCATTGCACGGCGTTCTTCGGCTTTAGCCTGGGCGATGTTCTTATCGGCCTGTGCCTGGTCCATCTGAAGGAATGCACCGATGTTCTTACCTATGTCGATATCCGCAATATCGATGGACAGGATTTCAAAAGCCGTACCGGCATCAAGGCCCTTGCGGAGTACCAGCTTGGAGATTGAATCCGGGTTTTCCAATACTGTTTTATGGCTTTCGGACGAACCGATGGATGATACGATACCTTCACCGACACGGGCAAGGATGGTCTCTTCACCGGCACCACCGACCAACTGTTTGATGCTGGCACGAACGGTTACACGGGCTTTGGCAATCAGCTGGATACCATCTTTCGCAACGGCAGTTACAGGAGGAGTATCGATCACTTTTGGGTTAACCGACATCTGAACGGCTTCGAACACGTCACGGCCTGCCAGGTCGATAGCGGTTGCCATCTGGAAAGGCAGGTCTATATTTGCTTTGGAGGCAGATACCAGTGCATGAACCACTTTCTCAACATGTCCGCCTGCCAGATAGTGTGCTTCCAGTTCATCACGGGTCAGCGACTTCAGACCGGCTTTGTGTGCTTCGATCATGGCACGGGCGATAACATAAGGAGGTACATTACGGATACGCATCAAAAACAGCTGTATCAGCGAGATGTTTACACCCGATACTTTGGCCGAGATCCATAGCAGGAACGGCACATAGTAAAAGAAAATTGCCAGCAGCAATACCGCTGCACCCAGTAGGATAAAAGGCAAATAGTTCAATTCTTCCATATAAATTTAATTAAGCGTGAATATCTGTTTGTTCTTTTCTCTTAACCAATACGTTATAACCGTCGACACGCAGTACTTCGACCGGCGTGTTTTCGTCTATCAATTCATCCATCGACTTCGCCTCGACGGTGATGCCCTTGATACGTGCTTTGCCGATGGGGGCAAGGCGTGAAAGGGTGATACCTTCGTCACCCGGTTCGATGCCCAGGTCACGGCTTGAAGTCAGTTTGGAGTCGACATCCGTTTTCAGGGCGACCTTGTTGAATGACCGGGCACGTAATAACCATACAAATGAGGCGGCAAAGGCTGTTAACGACAGGAACAATGTGATATGTCCGGCCGTTTCACCTACCGTATAGGCATAAATGACGCCTGATGCCGCGAAAAGAAATCCTCCGACACCGGCAATTGTTATTCCCGGCAAAAGGAATATTTCCAGCAGGATAAGCACGATGGCTACCAGCATTAAAAAGACAATAATGGTTATTTCCCAAATCATAATAGTCGCGGTTGAATTATCTGTTACTTTTTAAATAGTTTATCTCCGTATTACGAGCTTTCTTCTCCAACTCTTCAGGCTGGTCGAGCAGACTGTTCAATTGCTCTTCCGCTTCAAGAATTGCCGGTTTCAACTGTTCCTTCTTTGCACTGTTCCCGGAAGAATAGGAGGCTCTGAGGTCGGCCAGTTTATCATTCAGTTCTTTTATCTGTTTGTTCAGTGAAACAACTTTTCCATAGTAACTCTTTGCTTCCGGACTTTTGATATCGTCCAGTTTATAGTAAACCAGGCTGTTGTTTATCACGAACTCGAAATCTTTTTCGATTTTCGCTTCCCCGTAAGGTATTTCTTTATGGGCCAGTTCGACCAGATTGCTGTAGTCGCTTCCCGGTTTCCATGAGTCCTGAATGGAAGTGATGGCGGCACGGGCACGTTTCATTTCGATATCTTCACTTTCCACGCGGCTGTGTTCATTGTTCGGGATGAACAGGTAAACGCATACTTTATCTTCGGGCTGGAAGCGGTCTGAAACGAACCACCCCAACTCCTTGGTCTCATCATACACCATCATATAATCATTGAACGGTGAGTTGAAAGGCATGCTTAACTGCTCCGGTGCCAGATAAGTATCGGAATTGATGTTGTAGCGTGTAACGAACAGGTCGTATCCACCTAATGAACCGTTTCCTTTGGAGGCATAGTAGATGGTGACTCCGTCAGACAAAACGAAAGGATAATTATCGTCGTTATTGCTGTTGATATTCATCGGCAACTGTTTTTCATCCCCCCATTTATCCATCAATCTGGACTGGGTGAAAAGACAGTATCGGTCGTTGTCTGTTGCATGGGCATAATAAATCTTGTCGCCTTTCTGGTTCATATAAACCGTTGAGGATACAGGTTCATTTGTCTGGAAGAAATCTTTGAAAGATGTCAATGTGCCGCTTTCTTCGCTCAGTGTATAAGCTGCCAGAAAATCATCTTTGTCGACAACGATGCTGTCTATAATCTGTACATCTTCCGTTTTTTCCATCATCCGGTGGGCGTTCTCAGCCAGGCTGAGTTTTTCTTCGAATGCTTGTGTGTCCTGTTTCTTTTTAGTCAGCAGGTCGATGTACTCTTCCATCATTTCCGCCGCTTCATCAAAACGGTAGGTCTGATAATAAACATCCGACAGATAGCGATAAGCGTCCTGAACTTTGCGCTTGACTGCCACTTTCAGATGTTTCTCGGCACCGGCCAGATCTCCAGTCTCGTAACAACACACACCATACCAATGATTATAGGACGAGTTACTAGGAGCTTGTTTCACCAGTTTTTCGAAAGCAGGTTTAGCTTCAGCGTATTGCCCTTCGTTGTATAGTTTTTTGGCCTGGTCCAGGCTTTGTGCCTGCAGGCTGCAGCAAAGAAATGTAATTCCAATTGTGTAAAACAGTTTTTTAGATAACCGGCTCATTGTCTCTTGTTATGATATAATTATACTGATTCAAAGATAATAATATTTTTAGTTAAGCGTACAATTCATTGGATAAATATCTATTTTTGTGCCCGATTTAGAGTAGATATGGCAAAGCTGACAGCAGAAGAACTCCTGTTCCGGAAAATAGAAGAGAAAGTGAAGAGGGCAATTTTCGAATATAGCCTGATCGCAAATGGCGACCGCATCCTGATCGGATTGTCGGGCGGAAAGGATTCGCTTGCCCTTGTCGACCTGCTGGGACGCCGTTCAAAAATCTATAATCCCCGCTTTGAAGTGGTCGTGGCGCATGTGGTGATGACGAATATTCCTTATTGCTCGGATGCGGAGTATCTGAAAAGCTGTGCCGATGAACACGGATTGCCGTTTATTATTCATGAAACGAGTTTCGACGCTTCTACCGATACACGTAAGTCTCCTTGTTTTCTTTGTTCCTGGACACGGCGAAAGGCCTTGTTTGATATAGCCAAGAAGCATAATTGCAATAAGATCGCCCTGGGGCATCATCAGGATGATATTATCGAAACATTACTGATGAATATAACCCATCAGGGAGCTTTCGGGACTATGCCTCCGCGGTTGAAGATGGATAAGTTCGATATGGAGATCATCCGTCCGATGTGCCTGGTTGAAGAAAAAGAACTGGTCCGTATTGCCGAATGGAAAGGGTATCGTAAACAAATAAAGAACTGTCCGTATGAGTCCGGTTCCAGCCGTTCGGATATGAAAGAAGTCCTGGCCCGGCTCGAAGCTATAAATCCGGAAGCACGTTACAGCATCTGGAACAGTATGTCGAATGTACAACAGGATTATCTTCCTCAAAAAAATAGATAAGTTATGCAGGGTTTTTATACTATTCTGTTATTGGTCGTATCAAATATTTTTATGACATGTGCCTGGTACGGCCACCTGAAGATGAAACAGCAGTTCAGTTGGTTCGAACATTTGCCGTTGATCGGTGTAATCTTATTCAGTTGGTTTCTCGCTTTCTTCGAGTATTGTTTTCAGGTACCGGCAAACCGTATGGGATTCAGGGAGAATGGCGGACCGTTCAATCTGATACAATTGAAAGTAATACAGGAGGTTATTACGCTTGTTGTATTCGTGGCTTTCAGTGCGATCGCCTTTAAAGGAGAATCGTTTAAATGGAATCATGCGCTGGCTTGCTTACTGTTGGTTGCTGCTGTCTATTTGGTGTTTAAGAAATAATTGGCATCAGTGAAGGGCGTTCGTTTTTAGTCTATGATGGTTGTTGCTGTTAATTATCTTTATCTATCATGCAACGATCATATTTACATTGTTTTAACTAAACTATCGTTCCTATATCTATTAAAAAGCCTCTACCTTAAAGTCTTTTTTGCCGAAATATATAGACTTATTTCATCGAAACAACTATTTATTGTTGTCAGGATGCCCGTTTTATCCTGTTTGACACCCGGATGTTGACGATGCTCAGACCCGGGTGTTGGCAACCTTGAGACCCGGGTCTCGAACAACATAAGTAATTACTTCCTTGAAAATAAACAATATACTTCAACAAAAAAAGAAGCTTACACTGGGCTTTTGGATAAGGCTATGATAGTTGCCTGATAGTTATATGATAGTTAATAATAACAACTGTCATAGGGTAATAGTCTTGCAGTTAGTGTCTTATGATTTTAAATGATAGTATGATAGTTGGTTTGATAAATCGTTTGAAGAGGGCATTCCATCCTCAACATGCTATTGGTTTTTTATTATTCCATCCAGATACCGTAATATTTCTGTTTCTTCGTCCGGATGAAACCATTTGATCTCTTCATCCCGCTTAAACCAGGTCATTTGTTTGCGGGCATAGACACGGGAGTTGCGCCGTATTTTCTCTACGGCCAGGTCGAGCGGCCATTCTCCGTCGAAATAGTTGAACAGTTCTTTATAGCCGACCGTATTGAGGGAGTTCAGGTGGCGGAAAGGGTAGACTTTACGCGCTTCTTCCAGCAGGCCGTCAACCATCATCTGGTCGACACGGCGGTTGATACGGTCGCATAATTCTTCGCGGTCGCGTGTCAGTCCCACTTTAATGATTTTGAAAGGGCGTTCTTTCTTTATATTGGTGCGGAAAGAAGAATAAGGCTTTCCCGTCATCCGGCATATCTCGACGGCATGGATTACCCGTTTGTAGTTCATCCGGTCTACTTCTTCATAATGGACAGGGTCGGATTCTTTTAACTCCTGTAGGATATTTTCCAGTCCTTCACGCTCGAACTGAGCGTAAATAGCCTTACGTATATCGGGGGTGACGGTTGGAATATCATCAATGCCTTTACATACAGCATCGATGTACATCATGGAACCGCCTGTCATTACAACGGTTGGAGTTGTGCGGTGGAGTGTTTCCAGGAGGGAGATTACGTCTTCTTCAAAGTTACTGGCACTGTAATAATCGGTCAGGTCCAGTGTCCCGACCATATAATGTTTTACTCTTGCCATTTGTTCGGCGGTGGGGGCTGCCGTTCCGATAGGAAGGTCTTTATAGAGCTGACGGGAGTCGGAGGAAATAATAGGCGAACCGAAATGTTCTGCTACGCGCAAACTCAGTTCGGTCTTTCCGACTCCTGTCGGCCCGAGTAATATGACAAGAGAATTCATCAATTAAAAACGCTCGTCGTCGTACGGGTTTTCCATCGGTACGTCGCCTAAGCCTTCGAAACCGCCTTTGTCCAGTTCGTCGATGTCGTATTCCGAGTCACCGTAAAAGTCTTCGCCGATCTCTGTGCTTCCGTTTTTGGTTTCGAACTGTTCAAAGTCTACTGTTTGAGCAGGTGCAATACCAATAGATTTGCTGACGATTGCTTTGTCGAGATCTTTGCCCGGCTCTATTTCGCGGAGTTCCATGAAGAAAGCACGTTCGGTCATATAGTCGAAAACGAACATAAGTTTCTGGTGTTCGTCTTCAAGCAATTCTTCCAGACGAGTTTCAGCCATTATATAGTTATCCACTTCCGAAGTGGTGTCCATTTCTACTAATGTAATTTCCGTATTTTTGCTCCAATCGTCGTCACAAATAAAGAAAGAGCACATCTGATCTTTCGTGTAGCCAACCGACTCAAGGATGGCGTCGTGCAGATCAAGGAAAGTTGCTTCCGCATCAATCTTGATTTCGCGTTTGAAGTCATCTACTTCATCTGATAGAATGAGGAATCTAAATACCATAGTCTTTTTAGTTTTTTGTTGGTTCAAAAGTAGTAAAATAAAAATAATGTGCCAATAAAATAATATGCCAATATGCCAAGAAAAATACTATCTGTTGATATTTTCATTGGCGTATTGGCATATTGCCTGATTGGCAGATTATTATTCGTCGATCGAACCTCTTACGATACCGCGTTCGGAAGTCTTGATAAAGTTGAGTATCAGGTCTCTTTCTTCGCTGGCTTCGTATTCGGTTTCGATAGCCTTGATGGCTTCCGTATTATTCAGACCACGGGTATATAACGTACGGTAGATATCCTGTATCAGGAATACCTGCTGGTTGGTGAACCCACGGCGGCGTAATCCTACGATATTGATGCCACAGTAAACAATCGGGTCGCGGCCGATCAACGTATAAGGCGGAATATCTTTACCGATACGGGAACCGCCCTGTACCATCACGTGTTTCGATATGCGGGTAAACTGGTGGACCAGGCTGCCGCCGCTGACAATAGCAAAATCGTCAATCTCCACTTCTCCGGCTATCTGGGATGCGTTCCCGAGGATAATATGATCTTTCAGTACGCAATCGTGTGCGATATGGGAATATGCCATAATCAGGCAATCGCTTCCGACTATGGTCTTTCCCTTTGATGCTGTTCCCCGGTTGATAGTGACACACTCGCGGATCGTCGTATTTTTTCCGATTTCAGCGGTGGTCTGCTCTCCTTTGAACTTGAGATCTTGTGGAATACCGGCAATTACAGCTCCCGGGAAGATGGAACAGTTGTCTCCGATCCTTGCCCCGTCGAGAATGACTGCATGTGAATAAATATGACAATTGTCGCCTATTACTACATCCTTTTCAATCACTGCAAAAGGATCTATCGTTACATTCTGGCCGATCTTTGCTTCGGGATGAACGACTGCTAAAGGGGATTGATTCATTGCCTTCTTCTGTTATTATTATTTGTTTTTAATGATCTGAGCCATAAATTCAGCTTCGCAAACCAGCTTATCGCCAACGAAGATATAACCTTTCATCGTGGAAATACCACGGCGGATAGGAGCCAGCAGTTCCAGACGCAGGATCAGTGTATCTCCCGGTACTACTTTCTGACGGAATTTAACGCCATCGATCTTCATGAAATAAGTGGAATAGCGTTCCGGTTCGTCTACTGAATTCAGAACGAGCAAACCGCCGGTCTGTGCCATCGCTTCAACCAGCAATACACCCGGTGTAACAGGTTCCTGCGGGAAGTGTCCGGTAAAGAACGGTTCGTTTGTCGTGATATTTTTTATTCCGACGATATAGTTACCGCCTATTTCAATGATCTTGTCGACCAGCAGGAAGGGGTAACGGTGGGGAAGCAACTCGCGGATACGGTTGATGTCCATGATCGGAGCTACGTTCGGATCGTAAATCGGAGCTTGTACTTCGTTTAATTTGATATCCTTGCGGATCATGCGGGCCAGCTGGTTGTTGATCTTATGTCCGGGGCGGGTTGCGATGATGCGTCCGCGGATAGGCTTACCGATCAGTGCCAGGTCGCCCAGTACGTCAATCAGTTTATGGCGTGCCGGTTCGTTGTCGAATACCAGCGGTTTGTTGTTGATATAACCCAGGTCGCATACGTCTTTGTGGGGTATGCCGACTTCGTCTGCCAGTTTGTCAAGGGTTTCCTGCGGCATTTTCTGGTCGTAGATAACAATTGCATTGTCAAGGTCACCGCCTTTGATCAGATTGTTCTGGCGGAGCATTTCCACTTCGCGAACGAATACAAATGTACGGGAAGCGGCAATTTCTTCGGGAAACTCGCTCAGATCGTTCATGGTGGCGAACTGATTGGATAAAACGGGCGAATCGAAGGAGATCAGCACATTCACACTGAACTTCTCGTCAGGGAGGATGATCAGTGAAGAGCCTGTTTCTTCGTCTTTTACTTCGATCTTATGTTTTACGATGTAAAAATCTTTCGGAGCGTTCTGTTCAACGATTCCTGCTTTCCGGATCTCTTCGGAGAAGAAACGTGAGCTACCGTCCAGAATCGGAAACTCGGGAGCGTTCACTTCAATCAGGCAGTTGTCGATTTCGTAGGCATATAATGCTGCCATTGCGTGTTCTACAGTGCTGATCTGGATGCCGTTCTTTGATAAAACGGTACCTCTTTGTGTACTGGCTACGTTTTCTGCTAACGCATCAATAACAGGTTGTCCTTCCAGGTCAACACGTTTAATTTTGTATCCGTGGTTTTCCGGTGCCGGATTGAACGTGATCTGTATGTCCAGTCCGGTATGCAAGCCTTTACCTTGCATCGAGAAACTCTTGGCTAGCGTCTTTTGTTTCTGCATACGTATATTAATTATTTATTGATTTCCTTTTTTAATTGTTCGATCTCGCGCTGCAACTGTCCCAGTGTACGGTACATATCGGGCAAGCGGTTGAATACGGCACTTGAACGCATGAAGTTCTTCGCATCGATTGCCGGAGCGCCCAGCACTGTTTTAGCTTCCTTAATGTCGCTGATCACACCGGATTGTGCACCGAATACGACGCCGTCGGCAATATGGATATGCCCGGCTAGTCCTACCTGTCCGCCAAACATACAATGGCTGCCGATCTTGACTGAACCGGCGATACCTACCTGGGCTGCCATTACAGTGTTTTCTCCGACTTCTACGTTATGGGCGATCTGCACCAGGTTATCCAGTTTCACACCGCGACGGATGATGGTTGATCCCATTACGGCACGGTCGATCGTGGTATTGGCCCCGATCTCGACATTGTCTTCCAATACAACATTCCCCAGTTGCGGGATCTTTTTATAATTCTCTCCTTCGGGAGCAAAACCGAAACCGTCCGAACCGATCACAGAACCGGCATGGAGGATACAATTATTTCCGATTTTACATCCGTTATAGATGGTTGTATGCGGATAAAGAATGCAGTTATCTCCGATAGTCACGCCATCACCGATGTATGCGTTGGGATATATCTGGCAGTTCTTACCCAGCTTTACATGTTCTCCGATATAGGCAAAGTTGCCGACAAAGCAATCTTCTCCCATTGTCGCAGAGGCTGCGATGAAAGCAGCCGAAGAAATACCGGCCTTTCTAGGTTTTGACTGTTCTACCAGGTTGAGTAACATGGCAAGAGCAGAATATGCATTTTCAACTTTCACTAAAGTTGCGGTGATCTGTTCAGCCGGAGAAAAGTCGTTATTCACCAGAACAATGCTTGCTTCTGTATTATAGATATAATGTTCGTACTTGGGATTAGCCAGGAACGTCAGTGTTCCGGGTTGTCCTTCCTCTATTTTTGAGAAGTTGCTAACTTTCACTTCCGGGTTGCCATCAACGGTTCCACCAAGAAAGTCCGCTATTTGTTGGGCTGATAACTCCATTACTTATTTTGTTATATTGTATTTTGAATTGAGACTGCTCCACTAAGAATAAAGCAGTTTGCAAAAATGGTGAAAAATATTGGGATAGCCTATGCTTTGCAGGGAATAATTCCCTTATCATGCAGATATCCTGCCATTTCACGCTGCACAGCTTGTGCTGCTTCGCGGGCAAATGATGCAAAATTCTCGGATTTATCTACGTAAATGATCGCACGTGAAGAGTTAACAAGCAAACCGCACTGATCGTTCATTCCGTATTGAGCCACTTCTTGCAAGCTGCCACCCTGTGCTCCGACACCCGGAACCAACAGGAAATGGTTGGGAGCATACTTACGGATGTCCAAAAACATTTTTCCCTGAGTTGCACCGACAACGTACATCATCTGTTCGTCGGTAGCCCAGTCCTGCGATTTCTTCAATACTTTTTCAAACAGACGTTCGCCGTTGGCATCTTCCGTCATCTGGAAATCCTGTGAGCCTTTGTTTGAAGTCAACGCCAGCAGGATTACCCATGCTTCGGGATAGATCAGGAACGGTTTTACGCTGTCTTCACCCATGTAAGGAGCCACTGTAACGGCATCCACCTTGATATGGTCGAAGAAAGAGCGGGCATACATTTCGGATGTGTTACCGATATCGCCACGTTTCGCATCGGCGATAATGAACTGGTCCGGATAGTTTTCACGCAGGTAAGTAACAGTCTTTTCAAAGGCAAGCATACCTTTCACGCCCAGACTTTCGTAGAAAGCCAGGTTCGGTTTGTAAGCTACACAGTAATCGGCTGTAGCATCGATGATTGCCTTGTTGAAAGCGAAGATCGGATCTTCTTCAGAGAGTAAATGCTGCGGGATTTTTTTTATATCTGTATCCAATCCTACGCAAAGGAAAGATTGTTTCTTTTTAATGTTTTCGAATAATTGTTGCTTGTTCATCTTGTCTTGTGTCAAATAGTGAAATTGTTATAGTTCAGCTTCTTTCAGGCGTTCTGCATTTTCGGCAACGGTCAGTTGGTCGATGCAGGCTTGTATATCGCCGTCCATGAAAGCAGATAAATTATAGATCGTGTAGTTGATACGATGATCGGTGATACGTCCTTGCGGATAGTTGTATGTCCGGATCTTCGCGGATCGGTCGCCCGACGATACCATTGTCTTGCGTTTGTTGGCAATATCGTCCAGGTATTTCTGATGTTCTTTGTCATAAATGAAAGAACGCAGGCGGGTAAGTGCGCGTTCCTTGTTCTTCGGTTGGTCACGCGTCTCCGTACATTCGATCAGGATCTCTTCGCTCACACCGGTGTTCGGGTTCTTCCAGACGTATCTCAAACGTACGCCCGATTCGACCTTGTTCACATTCTGGCCGCCGGCACCTCCCGAACGGAAAGTATCCCACTTAATTTCACCTTCATTAATTTCAACATCAAACTCGTCTGCTTCGGGGAGCACAGCCACGGTAGCTGCTGAGGTGTGTACACGTCCCTGAGTTTCGGTACTAGGTACACGCTGAACACGATGTACGCCCGATTCATATTTGAGCGTACCATATGCTTTCTCACCGCTAACGGTGAAAATAATTTCTTTATATCCGCCCGACGAACCTTCGCTGCAACTTGACAGGGCGACTTTCCAACCTTTGGCTTCGCAGTATTTGATATACATACGATAAAGGTCGCCGGCAAAAAGGGCTGCTTCGTCGCCTCCCGTTCCGCCACGAATTTCAACGATAGCATTCTTATCGTCTTCCGGATCGCTCGGAACAAGCAACAGCTTGATCTCTTCTTCCAGTTCCGGAATGCGGGCATTGCAGGCATCTAACTCTTCGCGAGCAATTTCCCTCATTTCAGGATCTTGCTCGGTATCAAGCATCTGCCGCGCTTCGTTTATACCATTTAATGTATTGACATATTCATTTCGGGTAGTCACGATCTTCTCCAGATCGCGATACTCTTTATTGAGTTTTACAAACCGTTTCATATCGGCTATCACTGCCGGGTCGGTAATCAGTGTTCCGACTTCTTCAAAACGGCTTACTAATCCGTCCAGTCTTCCTAATAAATTATTATCAGCCATTTATCAGATTAATATACGAAGCGACCTTTTTCGCTTTCAATAATCAATTCATTCTTATCCGCCTCTTCCACGAAGCCTACGATTTGTGCATCAATGTTGAAGCTCTTGGCAATACTGATCACTTCTTCAGCATGTTCGGGCGACAGATAGATCTCCATGCGGTGGCCCATATTGAACACTTTGTACATTTCGCTCCAGTCGGTTCCGCTCTGTTCCTGAATAATGCGGAAAAGAGGAGGGATAGGGAACAGGTTGTTCTTTGTTACACGCTTGTTTTCTACGAAGTGCATTACTTTTGTTTGTGCTCCGCCTGAACAGTGTACCATTCCGTGTATCTGCGAACGCAGTTTATCCAGCAATACTTTGATTACCGGAGCATAGGTACGGGTAGGGGAAAGCACCAGTTTACCGGCGTCGATACCTAGTTCTTCGATTTTGTCAGTCAGTTTCAGTCCGCCTGAATAAACCAGTTCATCGGGAACTGCTGCATCGTAGCTTTCGGGATATTGGGTTGCCAGATATTTGGCAAATACGTCGTGACGGGCAGAGGTCAGACCGTTGCTGCCTGTTCCGCCGTTATATTCTTTTTCGTAGGTAGCCTGTCCGTAAGATGCCATTCCGACAATTACGTCGCCGCCCTGTATATGACTGTTATCAACCACGTCTGTACGTTTCATACGGCAAGTCACGGTGCTGTCGACGATGATCGTGCGAACCAGGTCGCCCACATCGGCCGTTTCGCCTCCGGTGGCATAGCAGCCTACGCCCATTTCGCGCAGTTCGGCCAGCAGTTCGTCCGTTCCGTTAATAATGGCGGAGATTACTTCGCCGGGGATCAGCAGTTTGTTACGTCCGATAGTGGAAGAAACAAGTATATTGTCGACCGCACCTACACACAGCAGGTCGTCGATGTTCATGATCAGTGCATCCTGGGCAATACCTTTCCACACTGACAAGTCACCGGTTTCTTTCCAGTACATGTAAGCCAGAGATGATTTTGTTCCGGCTCCGTCAGCGTGCATAATGTTACAGTATTCAGGGTCACCACCTAATATATCAGGGATGATCTTACAAAATGCTTTAGGGAATATTCCCTTGTCGATGTTCTTTATTGCATTGTGAACATCTTCTTTTGAAGCGGATACACCGCGCAGGTTGTAACGTTGGTCACTCATTGTTTTACATATTTGGCTGCAAAGATACTATTTTTTTATGTTACTTATCTAAGTTTAAGCACATCTCCTTCTTCAGGAATGTAATCTTTGTCTTTTTTATTCATCTTATACAGGCTCTTGATCTGTATTCCGTATTTCTGTGCAATGCTGTGCATGGATTCTCCGATTTGTACAACATGGTCGTAATTAGGCTTGTCTGCCTTTTTCTTCTTCTTTTCCAGATAGACGATGTCGCCTTTCTGCAAGGGGAAGTCTTCGGGCACTTCGTTGAATTTTTTCAGATCCCTGACGCTGAAATCGAGATTTCGTGCAATCTGGTCGAAGCTGTCATTGTCTTTGGCATATACATATAGCAAACCATACGTCCGGTATATCGTATATTTTACGGCAGGATATTTTTGCTGTTTCCTTTCTTCGCGTGTCGGTTTATGTTCTTTGCCCGAATCGAAGCGGTAAAGCTCATAATCTTCAACCACTTTAATTAGTTTATTGGCGTAAGCGCGGTCGGTTGCATACCCACATTTCTGCAAACCTCTGGCCCAGCCTTTATAGTCGGTTATTTTTAGCCGGAACAGTTGGTCGTAACGCGAACGTTTCAGAAATTTGGAATGATCTTCATATGAATCTTCTACCCGTTTGTATTTACGGAAACACTCTCCGCGCAGGTCGTCGTCATGGTAAACTCGTCCGCCGCGCCAGTCGGAATGACATTTGATGCCGAAGTGGTTGTTTGAGCGGCGTGCCAGGTCGCTTTGTCCGGCTCCAGACTCCAGTAAACCCTGTGCCAGAGTGATACTGGCGGGAATTTTGTACTTCTTTTGTTGTTCTATAGCCAGAGCGCTGTATGTTTTTATATACTTTTCGTATGAAGGTATTTTGCGCTGGGTGGCTGCCTCCGCTAATGTCGCTATAAAAAATAAGAGGCAAAAAATCCGTATTGTCAGTTTCATAAAACGAGTTCCTAAAGTATTTATTTTCGCAAAGATAATGAAGCTGGATATATTATTCTTCTAAATAATCTATAAAATACTGGTTTATATCCTGCTAATTTTAGCCAGATAATCATAATGTTCTCCTTCCCGTATCTTCTCCGCTTTGAACCCGTTGTTTGCGGCATGTAGGCTGAGCGTCTGAAAATCTAAGTATAACCAGTCGAACCGGTTGCCCCTGGTGTTTTTATATTGCATGCGGAAATCCACTTCTCCGTAATAGTCATCATCAATATCTATGTCGAGATTGCCATCTTCATCTTCAAACAGGTAACGGAGGTCGGAAGAGTCCATCCATACACAACCTCCCGGAGCAAGCAGGCGTTTTAAGGTATTGAAGAAAATCGGGAGATTGGCTATCTTTCCGACAATCCCCGAGCCGTTCATCAGCATCAGGATCGTATCGAAGCTGCCGCTGAACTGTTTGTTGAAGAAATTTTCCAGGCAGGCATCCTTTACGCCTCTTTTCTGCATGACCTCTACAGACAAAGGTGAGATGTCGATGGCTTTTACCGTTTTTCCCATTTCCTGCAATGCCAGCGAATGGCAGCCGCTTCCGGCACCGACATCGAGTATTCTGCCTTCACTCATGCGGAGTGCATCCTGTTCTAGTGCCGGCATTTCCGTAAAATTGCGGAATAACTGTTTAACCGGGATTTCATCTTCATCGAACATGGAAGAAAAAACGCGGAGTTTACTAGCTTTACCGTTCGCGAAATAGTCTGCGATAGCGGCGCCCATCGGGTCTTTTTGGGGTGTGAGTAGGGGTATTTGCATATCCTGATTTGGAATTATTCGTATTTTATCGGACAAAGATACAAATTTACTATCTTTGTTTATCTAATCTCAATCTTATGAAAGAAATCAAACTGGAAACAAAAATAACGGTTTATTCGCTGAATGAAGTTCCGGATGAGGAACAGCCTTTGGTTCATGCGGCTTTGAAGGCAACGGAACAATCGTATGCCCCTTATTCAAAATTCCATGTCGGGGCGGCAGCGTTACTGGCTGACGGGACAATTGTGACGGGAAGTAACCAGGAGAATGCGGCTTACCCATCCGGTTTATGTGCGGAGCGGGTTACTTTGTTCCAAGCCGGACATCAGTATCCCGATATTCCGGTAGTTGCCCTGGCGATTGCTGCGGCAACAGGAGGGAAGCAGGTGGAAAGTATTTCGCCTTGCGGTGCTTGCCGGCAGGTACTGTTGGAAACAGAACAACGATATGGTAAGCCTGTGAAAGTGTTGCTTTGCGGAACAAAAGATGTGATGGTTGCTCCAAGTGCGGTATCGCTTTTACCGCTTTGTTTTGGGAAAGAAGATTTGAAATCGGAATAATACAATAAGTTCTGAATGTACGTAGTAAAAAAAGCGGGACAAGAAGTCAAACCTCTTGTCCCGCTTTTTTTATTTAACTATCTGATCAGATACCCAAAGATGCTTTGATCTGGTTGATCTTTTCTTCGGCTGCTTTGTTTGCTTCCGGTAAATCTTCCAGGCTTTTTACTTTTGAATGAACTTCGCAGTAGAATTTAATCTTCGGCTCTGTTCCTGAAGGACGGATAGATATTTTCGTATTGTCTTCAGTAAAGTATTGCAGTACGTTGGAAGTTGTCGGCATATCCAGTGTGATCGTTTCGTTATCGTTGTAGCTGTAACCTTTCAGTGAAGCGTAATCATAGAATAACGAAACTTTGGAACCGGCGATTTCCTGTAACGGGTTTTCGCGGAAGTTCTTCATCATCGCTTCGATTTCTTCTGCACCACTCTTGCCTTTTTTCACAACAGAGATACCTTTTTCTTTAGAGAAACCATATTGTACATAGATGTTCTGCAACAACTGATACATGGTGATACCCTGATCTTTTGCCCATGCTGCGATTTCTGCCAGGATAGCACATGCGGAAACAGCATCTTTATCGCGAACGAAGTCTTCGCAAAGGAATCCGTAGCTTTCTTCACCGCCACCGATGTAGTTTTTCTTTCCTTCGTTTTTCTTCATTACATCGGCGATCCATTTAAAACCGGTGTAAACGTCGTATATTTCAACACCGTTGCGTTCAGCGATCGTACGGATCAACTCGGTTGTAACGATTGTTTTTACGATATATTCTTTGCCGTTTACCTTGCCTAATTCTTTCCAGCGGGTAATCAGGTAATAAACGAACATCAAAGCTGTCTGGTTACCGTTCAGCAATACCCATTCGCCTTCATTGTTCTTAACAGCTGCACCAACACGGTCAGCATCCGGGTCGGAAGCCATTACCAGTTCGGCATCTGTTTCTTTCGCTTTCTCAACAGCCATAGCCAACGCTGCCGGTTCTTCCGGATTCGGAGAGATAACCGTCGGGAAGTCGCCGCTTACAACATCCTGTTCCGGAACATGGATGATATTAGTGAATCCGAATGCTTTCAATGTATCCGGAACGATCTTTACACCGGTTCCGTGGATCGGAGTGTAAACGATCTTCATGTCATGGTGACGTTTGATTGCTTCCGGAGAAAGGGAAATAGTTGTCAAAGCGTCGATATACAAATTGTCGATTTCAGAACCGATGATTTCAATCAGGTCTTTATTGCCTTTGAACTTGATCTCGCTGGCATTGCGGATCTTGTTTACTTCGGCGATCGTGTTACGGTCGTGCGGAGCGATCATCTGTGCACCGTCGTCCCAGTAAGCCTTGTAACCGTTGTATTCTTTCGGGTTATGTGAAGCTGTCAGGATGATACCGCTCTGGCATCCCAGTTTACGGATAGCAAAAGACATTTCCGGTGTCGGGCGAAGGTCTTCGAACAGGTACACTTTTATACCGTTAGCAGAGAAGATATCTGCCGAGATTTCGGCAAACTTGCGGCTATTGTTACGGCAATCATGGCCGATAACAACTTTGATCTGATCCAGATTGGCAAATTCCTTTTTCAGATAATTTGACAAACCCTGTGTAGCAGCACCGACAGTATAAATATTCATACGGTTGGTTCCTACACCCATGATACCTCTTAAACCTCCTGTACCAAATTCAAGGTCTTTGTAGAAAGATTCGATCAGTTCGGTCGGATCTTCGCTGTCTAATAATTCCTGAACTTTTGCTTTTGTTTCGGCATCATAACTTTTGGTAAGCCAGCTTTGCGCTTTACTTCTTACCATTTCTAGCAGTTCGTTGTTTTCCATACCCAAATATCTTGCATTTATATATGTGTTATTTCCTAATTTATGAGAAAACAAAGATACAAATTAATTGTTGTAAACAATGGCTCGCAGCCTTATTTTCAAGAAAAAAGAAAAAGTTATTTTTTACCACGTAAACGGATAAGTATAAGTGGATTGATTTCCACAGGCATCTGTTACGACCAGTTTCAGTGTGTGTTTCCCTCTTGCCAGCCGCTCTTTATCGAAGTGGTAGGTAATGACGGACTTACTATTCATTTCAAATAAAACATATTGACCGTCGATTTCACCCCGGTATGTTTGTACGCCGCTCAGGTTGTCCGACAGTCTGAGTGTGATGGCTTGCTGGCTAACCCATGTTGCCGGATTGAGAGGTGTAATGGTCGGCGGGACAAGGTCTTGACCAAGCGTGTAGCTTCCCATTTCTTTTATATCGGCATCGACCCAGCCGTTGCGGTAGACACCTCCGGTCCATGACCGGCGTCCGTTTTGCAGTCGGACAATACCGTATTGCTGTTTGTTATCCAGTGTGTCTGTTTGCAACCGGAGGGATAATTTGGCTGATTTGTGGAAAGCGACCGGTTTGTTGTGTAATATATGTGTGGCACCCAGCGCAGCGCTGTCTTCTTTGACGGAATAGCGGAAATATAAGTCGTCGTAAAGATTTCCTTTCGGGATTGTCAGGCGGATTCCTTTGGCTCCGAAACGGTTGTCGCTCCACCAATGGAATAATTCGGCGTTTTCCGTGTCGATTTCCGGGATCGGTTGTTCTTTACCTTCGATCCGGATAGAAAGCTGGGTCGTGTTGCCGAAAGCGTCTGCCAGTTTGTAAGTCAGGTGATAGGTGCGGGGTTCGTTGATAGTCAGGATCCCGCGGTTAAGGCTTTCGATGAAACGAAGCCGGTTTCCCGGGTCGACAAAACTTTTGATATAGAACGAACGGTGTTCTTTCCATTCTTCAAAGTCAGTGAAACTATTCAAATAGCGTGTCTCATCGAAAGCGAAACGATCCAGGTTGCTATGAAAAATAACCTGGCTGTCTGCCGTCAGTGTGATGTCTTTGATACCATAAATATTGGAGGTGTTATCCATGTAATCGTATCCTTTTACAGCCAGCCCGATTTCTCCCCAGGCTTCAATCTTTCCGGTCAGTGTTTGTTTTCCGTTCTTGGCTGTGACCGGTTTTAGTTCCAGTTTCCGGCGGCTTCCGTTCACAACGCCCTTTCCTGGCATTGAATAGACCATGATTCCCTGTATCTTGGGAGCCTGCGTATCTTTTATTAAATCTTTGTAGTATTCTATCGGGTCCATCGGCTCTTCCGTCTCTGTGTCGCGCACTTCGAAATGGAGGTGCGGACCGCCAGAGCTTCCCGTGTTTCCGCTCAGCGCGACGAGTTCGCCTTCTTTAACAGGAAGTTCATCCGGAGCGAGGCTCAGGTTTACATTGAAACTTTCCTGTTCGTATTGTTTTTCTTTGAGATAAGCGGTGATCTTTTGAGAGAATTTCTGAAGATGACCGTAAACCGTAGTCGTGCCGTCCGGATGTGTGATATACAGGCCGTTGCCATATCCCCAGGGACTTACCGAAATGCGTGAGACATAGCCGTCCTGCACGGAGTGGATCGGTTTCCCTTCGACACCTTGTGTTTTGAAATCTATTCCCGAGTGGAAATGATTGCTTCTCAGTTCTCCGAAATTCCCGCTTAGCAAGACCGGAATATCCATCGGTTTGCGAAGTTGCTGGGCTTCGGCTATGTTACTTGTAGTTCCGGCGAGGAGGATAATCCCTGCCAGTATATGGTGTATCTGCATGTCTGTTTTAATTCAATCTTTGTTAGGCAAAGATAGTAAAAAGTCGGTAATGAGAGGTAGATGATCGCTGTAACCACCCTCATATTTAAAACCATAATAGGTGCGGAAAGGTCGTTTGCCGTGCCAGGTCTTATCATCCGTAAGCAGGAAGGGAGGCATGAATATTCGATTGCTTCCGGGAACAACATGCATGAGGGAGTTTTTATCGATCAGATTGCCGGATACGATGATATGATCCAGCTGATTCCATTCTCCCTGATACTTGTGGGTTCCGGGATTGTTCAGGACATGGGGATCGGCAAAAAGGTTGTAGAGTTTGTCGGATTCCGGATTTTCGGAGATTTTTCCGGCAGACAGTATTTGTGTGATACTGGCGTTTTCCGGTGTGTCGTTAAAATCTCCCATGATCAGGAGTTGAGGCGTTTTCCGGATTTGTAGCAAGGAGTCGCACAGATACCTTAATGTACGGGCAGCATCGAAACGGTCGGCTTCGCTTTCCTTTTCTCCTCCGTAGCGCGAAGGAAGATGACAGACGAATACATCTAATGTGTCGGAGGTTATTATTTTTCCCCATACATGGAGAATGTTACGTGTCTGTTTATGTGTTTTATGGGTGAAGAGTACCGGGTGCTCTTCATGGCCGATGTATCCGAATTGAGTTCGTTGATAAAGAAGGGCGGAATTTATTCCCCTTGTATCTGCACCGTGTGTCATACAGTACCGGTATTGTTGCTGTTTCAAAGGTGTCCGGTTCAGCAAATGGATCAGGACGGAATCGTTTTCCACTTCACAGAGGCCGATTAGGGCGGGAGTATCCCATTCACCTGCGGCGCTGATCACTTTGGCTATTTGCTGAAGTTTATGGTAATATCGTCCGCGTGTCCAATGATGATTACCTGATGGGAGGAAGTCATTATCGTTCTTGTCCGGATTGTCTTCGGTGTCGAACAGGTTCTCTACATTGTAACTCATAACCCTGAATCCGGGCTGGGCGTTTATCGGATGGGAGAGAAAGGCGAGAACGCAAATTAATATAGCTAAGGTTCTGGTCATATTTAATTGTTTTTATTCTTCTTCTTTAGGAACAAATTCATAAGCACCTATATCCGGCCCGTTGTTTGTCAGTCGGTTGACGCCGTTACGATCGACCGGATATTTCTGGGAAACAAACAAATCGGCTTTACCTACGCCGGGAGTTGTTTCTTTATCCGGACGGAAATCGTACATATATTTGTTCTTTTCTCCGCCGGTCATCCGGTACTCCATTTTATTTTCATCGTTTTCAGTAATGAAAATAACATTTTTGAAATTATCATTTGAAATCTTCTGTAATTTTATGACACAATGATTGAACAGATAATTGGAACTGCTACTACGTAAAATGTATTTCTCATCGGATACGATTTGCAATTCTCCTTCTTTCAGATTGTTGCTGGCTTTATAGCTTCCGTCGATTATGCAATTGTCAAAATTAGCTTCTAGCAAGGGATATGGGCCTATGTCATTAACTTTGAAATTATCCAATATGCGTAATGTCTGACTGCTCTCGCCGTCCTGTGATAGTGAATGGCGCGATTTTAATGACATGTAGTTCACTATTGTACAATGTGTGAAGTTGTATTTTCCTCCGGCTAAGACCATAACATCTGCTGTTGCATTTGTAAATTCACTGTTTGCTGCTTCTATGTTACAGTTGACAGCTCTTAATCCGCTTCCGTCCATATTAGTGATCTGCGAATTGCTGATCTTCAATTTCGACTTTTCCGGGTCGGATGCTTTACAGGTTATACCATTGTTTCCGTTTTTTACTATTACATTATTAAATACGTTGTCAAAACTTTCACTGTTGAATACAATTCCTTCCCATTGTCCCGGTGTACGGTCGTACGGGAGCACGTCGTTCAAAATGAAATCGAGACGGTCACCGCGGAAGACTATCGGTTTATCCATGGTTCCGTTCGCAACGATTGTTCCGTCAACGATGATCTTTGCTTTGTCGTGCATATAGAAAGTGGTGCCTTCTTCGATATTAACTGTCACACCTTTGTCTATCATCAGGCTGTCGTATATCAGATAAGGACGTTCGGCTGTCAGCTTGGTGTCTTCACTCAATGTCTGTCCGCCTTTTATCAGCTTGACATCCTGTCCGCATGCCTCCAGTAAAACTGTTTGTTTCACGCTGTTGTAGGTGAACACTATTGAATCCTGGATTAATAACGGTTGGTCTTTTCCATTCGGATTGACAGTGACTTCCACAAATATATACATGCTGTCTTTGGCTGCAATTCTGATATTGTCGAAATTGTCACCTTTTCGTCCGTCCACGTTGATACGGAATCCGCTGGTAGCAGGCGAAGCTTGTATGATTCTCTCTATATTCAGCGGTTCACTGTTTTTGTTGTAAACCATGAATTGTTTAGTGGCTGAGCCTATCGTGGTAAAGACAGTATCGAATGATAAGGTATCTGTCGAGAAACTCAACCGGTGATTCGGATTGGTCGAATAATTTTCGTCCAGCCCGTCGCATCCAGCCAACAGGTTGAGTAAAAGTGTACATATTATAAGCAACGGCGCTGTAATTCTTTTCATTTTCTCTAAATGTTAAAATGTATGCCTTTGTGTTCTTGTTTCTTTATAAACAAACGATTTATAAAGAATGTTTTCAGGCATTAACATAAAAAAAGAGGAAAAACACGATTAAAGTGTTAATCCTCTTTTTATAACGCAGAATATTTAATTTTATTTTGCCGGTACGCTTTTTAATAATTCTAAAAGATGAGTCCACCACAAACCGACGGTCTTAATTTCGATCCGTTCGTTCGGAGAGTGAACATCTCTTAAAGTCGGTCCGAAAGAAATCATATCCAGATTAGGATATTTTTCGAGGAACAGTCCGCATTCCAGTCCGGCATGGATAGCCATGATCTTGGCGTCCTTATTGAATAAACGTTTATATGTATCCTGTGCGACTTTCAGGATTTTGGAATCCGGATTAGGAGCCCATCCCGGATAACCGTCACCGTGGGTAACAATCGCTCCGGCCAGTTTAAATACGGAGGCTACCTGGTTGGCAATCATGTTTTTGCATGATTCGATGGAGCTGCGCTGGCTGGTTCCGACAGTGATTATCAATTGTTCTGTTTCGGCTTCATGTCTCATTTTTACGGAAGCCAGGTTGGTAGAAGTTTCAACCAATCCTTCGATGTCATGGCTCATGCCGATAACGCCATGAGGACAAGCATGCAAAGCCCAGATTACCTTTTCCATATCGAAATTAGACAGGCATAATTCCGGACGGTCGGTCGATTCCATGGTGATCTGTACGTTAGGATCAATATGTTTCAGTTCGTTTTCGATATCCGCCGTATAGTTATTGAGCAGTACGCGAACCTGTTCTTTATCTTCCGAATAAAGTCCGATGACTGCATGCGCTTCACGGGCTATCGCATTGCGCAGATTACCACCTTCAATCGAACACAAAGTGAAGTCAGCTTCATTGTTCAATAAATACAGGAAACGAACCAGTATTTTGTTTGCATTACCCAGCCCCTTATGTATTTCACCGCCGGAATGTCCGCCGTTCAATCCTTTTACATCAATTTTGAAATATAGCATATTGGGGTTGGTCGGGCGTTGTTTGCAATGGAACACGGCCTGTGTATCTTTTCCTCCGGCACAACCCATAAAGATTTCGCCTTCGTCTTCGCTGTCGAGGTTCAACAGGATATCTCCGGTCATGAAACCTTTTTCAAGAGCTTTTGCTCCGGTCAGGCCAGTTTCTTCGTCAACAGTAAACAAGCATTCGATTGGTCCGTGTTCGATATCGTTGGAAGCCAGGATAGCCAGTTCGGCGGCAACACCGATACCATTGTCGGCTCCCAGAGTTGTTCCGTTAGCACGCAGCCAGTCTCCGTCTACAATTGTTTCGATCGGGTCGTTGTCGAAATCGTGAACTGTTCCGTTGTTTTTCTCGCAAACCATATCCATGTGCGACTGAAGGATAACAACCGGCAGCTTTTCATATCCGGGTGTTGCAGGTTTCGACATCAGGATGTTTCCGGCTGCATCTTTCTTTATGGCGATTTTATACTCTTTTGCGAACGATTCCAGATACTGGATCATTTTGCCTTCCTTCTTTGAAGGGCGGGGCACTTGTGTTACCTGGTGGAAAAACTTCCAGACGATTTCAGGCTTTAAGTCAGTAATCTTCATAATGTTACAATATATTATAGTTGTTACTATATAGTTAATAATGCGATCGTTTCAGGAGTTATGTATGAAAAAAAGTAGAATTAAATACCAAAAAGATACTTTATAATCACTTAAACTCTTATATTTGCGTCCACAAATATAGAGAAAATGCTTACAACGATATTATTAACGGTCATAATTCTTGTTATTTGTGTTGTGTTACTTGCTGTAAAAGTGATATTCAAGAAGGGGGGAAGGTTCCCGAATACGCATGTCGGAGGTAACAGAGCACTGAGTAAAAAAGGCATCCATTGTGCCAAGACGCAAGACCGCGAACAGAAGAAGCAAAAGAATCTATATGATAGAGTAAAAGAAATAGAAGAATAAAATAAGGATTTAATTTACACTTTATGAAGAACATTAACTACGTAATTAATGGTGTGCTCGCGGTGGCTGTCGTGATATTGTTCATAATGCAATTTTCCGACAAGAAAGAATCGACAGTAACAAAAACATTTGCATCCGGAGAAGGTGATACAACAAACCTGCTTCCTATAGCCTATGTCAATGTAGATTCGCTTTTACTTAATTATAATTATTTCAAGGATCTGAATGAACAGCTCCTGAAAAAAGAAGAAAATTCGCGTGCTAATGTAACACAGCAGGCACGTGCATTGCAGAATGAAGTTCAGGAATTCTATCGTAAAGTGGAAAACAACGCTTTCCTTACTCGCGAAAGAGCTCAACAGGAACAGGAACGTCTGATGAAGAAAGAACAGGAAATACAGTCATTGGACAATAAACTGTCACAGGAACTGCTACAGGAACGCCAGAAGCTGAACGAACAACTTCGTGATACAGTGGTTTCAAAATTGAAAGTATATAATAAAGAAAAAGGATATCAGGTAATTTTCAGTAACACCGCAGATGATAATATTTTGTTAGCCGGCGATGCTTACGATATCACAAACGAATTGATCGACTTGTTGAATAAGAGTTATTCCAGCGGAAAATAAGTAGTATCAAAACGATATACAAAAAGCTGTTGCATTAAATGTAACAGCTTTTTTTTGTATCATACCGTTTTATTTATTGTTATGCAGAGAATAAACCCCATTGCAATGGGAGTATTTCCCCACTCTAATGGGGGTGTTTCCCCACTGCAATGGGGGTATTTCCCCATATAGAAGGGGAAAAGTCCCCACATAATAAAATAGGGTGGGGAAAATTGATAGGATTATTTTTGTTGCTTTCCGGAAACGAATGATGAGTAGAGTAATAGTACGGCTGCAATTGTCAGGCAGATAATCCACTCTTTCATATCTTTGAACATCAACCCGGAGGCACAGATCATCAGGACAGAGGCTATTATGTTAAAACGGTGTAACCTGCGTTCGCGAAACTCCATATCTTTAGTAGGCAGCGTCAGGAAACATACAGCCATTCCGGCAGCTCCGACGGCAAACAGGTAAGGTGCCAGAAACCATTTGGTAAGGAAAAGGACTGCCCCGGCCAGTATCAGTAAACCGGCCATACTGAAAATGATTGTTCTTGCTTTTTGATTCATTATTTCTTTTTGATGATATAGACGTCTTCGTTCGGCTTCTTCATGAAATATTCTTCACGGGCGAAGCGTTCCAAACCTTCTTTGTCGGTACGAAGATCGTTCAGTTTCTTACTGTTTATCTCGATCTCTTTCTGATAATGTTTGATCTCTCTTTCCAGGCTGCGGATCTTTTCGTCGTACGTATACCGCTTATACAAATTGCTGTCGCCCACCGTAAAAGTGAGGATCAGAAATCCGATGATAACCAGCCAATAGGCATTTATCCTGGATAGATACTTGTTGTAAAAGTCTTTTATGCGTGACATGGAACTTCGTTTTTGCAAAGGTAAATGAATTATTTTGTATATCTTTGTGTTGTTAATAAAAAAGCAAAGAATGGACAATTATATTGTATCGGCAAGAAAATATCGCCCGTCTACCTTCCGTAGTGTTGTAGGGCAGAAGTCTCTTACCACTACACTAAAAAATGCAATACAAAGTAACAAACTTGCACATGCCTACCTTTTCTGCGGACCGCGTGGTGTCGGGAAGACTTCGTGTGCACGAATCTTTGCGAAGACAATAAACTGCCTGAATCCGGCAGCAGACGGCGAGGCTTGTAACGAGTGTGAATCATGCCAGGCTTTCAATGAACAGCGTTCCTATAATATTCATGAACTGGATGCTGCATCCAACAACTCGGTCGACGATATCCGTTCGTTGATTGACCAGGTGCGTATCCCGCCTGCAATCGGAAAATATAAGGTATTCATCATCGATGAGGTTCATATGCTGAGTTCGGCTGCATTCAACGCCTTCCTGAAAACGTTGGAGGAGCCGCCGCATCATGCTCTGTTTATTTTAGCGACTACCGAGAAGCATAAAGTACTTCCGACTATTCTGTCGCGTTGCCAGATATATGATTTCTCCCGCATCTCGATTGCCGATATGGTGGAACATCTGGAATATGTCGCCTCTCAGGAAAATGTGACTGCTGAGCCGGAAGCATTGAACGTAATTGCCCAGAAAGCTGATGGCGGTATGCGTGATGCTCTGTCTATTTTCGACCAGGTAGTTAGTTTTACCAATGGCAATATTACTTATCAGGCTGTCATCGACAATCTGAATGTACTCGATTACGAATATTATTTCCGTCTTACGGACGCAATCCTGGCAGGAAATGTACGTTCGTCTATCCTGATCCTGAATGAAATATTGAGCAAAGGATTTGACGGGCAGAATATCATTACCGGGTTGGCCGCCCATTTCCGTGATTTGCTGGTTTGTAAGGATGAGGCAACTCTGATTTTGTTTGAAGTCGGAGCCTCGATCCGCGAAAGATATAAAGAGATGGCAAAACGCTGTCCGGATCAGTTGCTTTTTAAGGCGATCGAACTGGCTAATACCTGTGATCTGAATTATCGTGCCAGCCGTAACAAACGTTTGCTGTTGGAACTGACGCTTATCCAGCTTTGCCAGCTGAGTAATGCAGGGCAGACGGCCGACGATAAAAAAAAAGGAGTAATTGAACCGATCGCATCCGGTGCTCCTGGACAGCCTGTTTCTCAGGGCACACAGGCTTCGCCGCAGGGGCAACCTGTCCGTCAGCCAGTTCAACCATCCAATTATCCCGGTTCGCCGGCTTCACAGCAACCGGCTGATACGGGTAATAACAATGGTCGTGTAGTGACTTCAAATATGCCTTCTTCGGCAACAGTTATTCCGCAGCCTCCTGCTGCAACTCCTCCTAAACGTCCTTCCCGTCCGCAACATTTGGGTACGTCACTGAAGGAAATCGGTGTGGAAAAACCGAAGAACCAGATGGGGCAGCAGGAAAACCGGACAGTACAGGAGATGGTCAACCATTTCACAGAAGAAGACCTGGTACGTTGTTGGGATGCTTATGCGACAAGCGGAGTTATCGATAAGAAAGTTTATCTGAAGAATACGATGATCAACTGCAAGCCTGTTTTGCAGGAAAACTATTTCTTTGAAGTAGGTGTGCATAATCCCGGTCAGCAGGATGAACTGAGTAATGGTTGTGTGGATTTATTGAATTATTTGCGTACGCAACTACGAAATACCCGTATTCAGATGCGTGTCCGGATTATCGAAACGAACGAAAAGCATTTAGCCTATACGGCAACCGAGAAGTTCGAACATTTATTGACCGTAAATCCTGTCTTGGGAAAATTGAAAGATGAGTTCAATCTGACACTGGATTAATTCTTTCAATGGATGAAACAAGGACGGTTTTTTGTTTGGACGAATATTATAACGTTTTTGATCAGCCTTTATCCGCTAAATATTTGTATTTTAGCGGATAAATAAAAAATGTTGATATGAGAATGAAGAAGTGGCTCCTGTTTCTGATGATACCTGTGATTGGCACAGGTTGTGCGACAATGGATCCGACATCGCGTACGATAGTGGGTTCGCAGGTCGGCATGTTGGCAGGTACGGTTACCGGTGCAGTGATCGGTCATGCGGCCGGAGGATATCGCGGAGAAGCGATCGGTTCGTTTGTGGGATCGGTCGGAGGAACAGTTCTGGGTGCGGCTGCCGCTTCCTCTCAAAACCAACGTGACAGGAATACTGCGAGTGCCAGAGAGTATCAGGTCCCCTATCTGGTTATTGAGGATATTTATCTGGAAGACCGGAATAACAATCAGATCGTAGATGCAGGAGAAAGTTGCCGTATCTCGTTTATCTTATCGAATGAAGGCAGGCAAACGGCCTACAATATTGAGCCTGTTATCAAGGTTGAACAGGGAGGCAAATATGTGAAACTTTCAAAACCTCTTGTTATCCGTCAATTACCGCCGCATAAAAGAGTCAGTTATACTGTCACCTTGCATGCTTCTCCCAAATTGAAAGCCGGAGAAATAGTGCTGTCTGTCCGCCTGAAATCTTCAGACGGTTATCTGACGGATAAAGAGACTTTTACATTGCCTGCCGGAAGATATTAGGTATGCTTTTAAGTGATTTTTATTAAGTTTGTTTTACTGATTTAGCTTTATGAACTCTTTTCGTAGTTCTTCTTCGGTCGGCAGATAAGTCATGTATTTAGAAGCAAATATTTGCGAATTATTTTCCGGTAAAGTGTATTTTACAACAGTATCATTTTTATCTGCACAGAGAACGATTCCGATGGGAGGATTGTCATCCGGGTTCATCATTTCTCTTGTGTAGTAATTGACGTACATTTGCATCTGTCCTAAATCTTGATGAGTTAGTTCGTCAGTTTTCAAATCAATAAGGACGAAGCATCGGGCCAGGTAATTATAGAAAACCAGATCGATGTAAAAATGCTTGTTGTCGAAACTGATTCTTTTTTGTCGGGCAACAAAGGAAAATCCTTTACCCATTTCCAATAGGAATAATTGTAACTTGCTTATTAGCATCTGTTCAAGATCGCTTTCTAAAAAATGTTCACCTTGCGGAATACCCAGAAATTCCAATATATAAGGATCTCTGATTATCTCTTTTGGCTCTAATGTTTTGGAGGAAGTCTTTTTTATTTCTTCTTTGACTGTCCTTTTATCATGACTGGATAAAAGGCGTTCATAAAATAGAGTGTTGATTTGTCGGTCAAGTTGTCTTGAACTCCAATTTTCTTTAATGCATTCTTCAATATAAAAATTTCGAGCTTCTTTATTTGCTACTTTAAGTAGTGAACGATAGTGGGTCCAACTCAATTGGTCACGCACTGCGTGACCAATTGGAAATATTAAGTATAGTTGGCGCATATACTTTAAATTAGTGATAGTAAACCCATTCCCAAATTCATCTACCAACTTGTTTGAAAGTTCATTAATAACACCTTTGCCGTATTCAGCTCGTTCTTTTCCTTGTTGTTCATATTCTACAATATATTTACCGACTTGCCAATATGCATGTACCATTGTAGAATTTACTGTGCGTGATATATTCTGTTTGGCCTCATTAAGGACTTTCCTGATGAGGATATATAATTCTTCATTACCGGAAGAAGGTGCTAGATGATTCTTTTCCATGTTACGTAATTTTTTGGTTGTTAGTCTTGTTTATAGGCGATTCCCAAATTTTAGGTATAATACAAATGTCCGATTTAAAAATCAATAAAGCAAACTCTTTTAGTATTTTCATATCAATTTAATTAATAAGTATATTTGCAAAAAAGAATTATGATAAGAATAAGTATCATTTTATAAGAAAACATCAGATAATGATTATAGAACAAGGCTCAACGCGTCATCTTGATGAACTGGAGGCTCTTTATGACGGGTTAAATGACTATCTGTCTTCCACGGTAAACTATCCGGGATGGATAAAACATATATATCCTGTCAGGGAGACGGCCATGCAGGGGATTGATGAGAAAAGCCTGTTTGTTGCCATTGAAAATGGAGCTATTGCCGGGAGTATTATTTTGAGTCATGAGCCGGAAGAGGCTTACAACCAGGTTTGCTGGCTGGTTGAGGCGGATTATGCTGACATTCTGGTGATCCGGACGTTGGTTGTACATCCTTCATTTTTGAAACAGGATGTGGCGACCCGATTGATGGAGTTTGCTAAACAATATGCGGTTAGTCACCGGATGAAATCGATCCGGTTGGATGTGTCTGTCGATAATACACCAGCCATTTGCCTTTATAAAAAACTCGGTTATCAATACATGGGGACTGTTGATCTGGGACTGCCTTATGAGCATTTGAAATGGTTCCAACTTTATGAATTGGTTTTATAACGGTTGTCTGATGAAAAAGTCAATACCCCGCTATACATTTTATAAGCACAAGTATGGTAGTGAGTTACTGGTGGATGTTGTCGAACTGAAAAACATCAAGAAGTTTCTGGATATCAATCCGGTGCATACGCTGACTTACTATGACATTACTTTTGTCACCGAAGGGTCAGGCTCTTTTTCGATTGATAACCAACAGTATGACGTCTGTCCTGGTGATGTGATTTTTTCAAAGCCGGGGGAGATACGTAATTGGGATAAAGACCATATTATAAATGGGTATGCACTTATTTTCGAGGAAGAGTTTCTTTCCTCTTTTTTCAAAGATGAGCGGTTCGTTCAGCATCTCAGTTATTTTGAACCTGATAAAACTGCGGCAAAAATACATCTTTCGGAATCAGTTTCCGATCGTATCTTCCAACAGATATGTAATATTAGGGATGAGATCGGTCTGTCCTCCAGGAATGGTGACCATGTGTTGAGGGCACTGCTTTATGAGGTTCTTATGCTCCTTGACAGGGGATACAAAGAGGAAGAAGGGAAAACGGATATAGTGAAGGGGCGTAGCCTTCATCTTACTAACTTTATCCGTTGGGTCGACAAGTCTTTTAAAGAACATCGTGCAGTCAGCTATTATGCTGATCAATTATGTATTACGCCGAATTACCTGAATGAAATGATTACGGCCTCCATGCAGGTCAGTGCCAAACAATATATTCAAAACAAAGTGATGGGAGAGGCCAAAAGGATGCTGACCTATACTGATTTACCCGTCTCGGAAATAGCTGCCCGGCTGACCTATGATACTGTATCTTATTTTATCCGTTCATTCCGTCAACATGCCGGACAAACTCCATTGGCATACAGAAAAATGCACAAACCGTAAAAAGTGACATTTTCTCCCTGTTTACTGTTGCTTCCGGGATAGCTTCATACTCTATTTTTGCCCTTATTATAAACGAATAACAGTTTAATTATGAGAGATCCGGAAAAGACGAGAGGTAATATCGTTGACAAACAGACAGTTTCATTCCTTGGTTCGGTTGATGAGGAAGGTTTCCCTAATATCAAAGCAATGCTTCAACCTCGTAAACGGGAAGGAATCCGTACATTTTATTTTACTACCAATACATCTTCCATGCGTGTGGCTCAGTTCAGGGAGAATGACCGTTCCTGTATTTACTTTTGCGACCGGCGCTTTTTCAAAGGCGTGATGCTGAAAGGAACAATCGAAGTCCTGACTGACCCGGCAAGCAAAGAATTAATCTGGTTGCCGGGAGATACAATGTATTATAAAGAAGGTGTTACCGACCCGGATTATTGTGTGTTGAAATTCACCGCTTTTTCGGGAAGATATTATAGTGGGTTCAAATCCGAGGATTTTAGTGTTGAGTAGCCGTACGGATAAATTCACTTTGTTCCCCTGAATATGTCACTGTCAATTGATGCATCGCTCGGGTTACTGCCACATAAAGCATGCTTTTATCGATTTCCGAATAGTAATTTGTCTTATTGGTTTGGGGGACGATTACTTCATCAAACTCCAGCCCTTTAGCCATATGGGAAGAAGTGACGATGGTACCGTTTATGAAAGCGGAACTTTGACTGGACAGGAAATATATGTCTTCGATTTGTTTTTGAAGTTTTTCTGCCATTTCTTTTGCCTGTAATTCAGTTTTGCATACGATTCCCAATGAATTGTATTTTGATTCTCTGAATACAGAAACCAAATGAACGATGGCGGATATTTCTTCTTCAGCATTTCCGAACCGGAGAATTTCCGGCTTTTTGCCATGACGTACAACCGGTATCAGTTCGTCATTAGAGCGTATCTTTTGGGCAAAGCTGGTTATTTCGATGGTCGAACGATAACTTTTGCATAATTTCATGACCTCTCCTGCTGCAAATGCTTTGCGAATCATTTCGGCTGTCGATGAACCGTAGGGGTTTACCGATTGGCATGCATCGCCGAGAATAGTTTTCCGGCAGGGATAAAGTTTTTGAATTACTTTAAATTGAATGGGCGAATAGTCCTGCATTTCGTCTATCAGGAGATGTTTGATATGGGAATATGTCGTGTTTCCGTCCAACGACATGTGCAGGTAGGCCAACGGGGCAAGGTCTGCATATTCAAGGATATGGCCTTTGCGCAGTTTAAACATTTCAGGTTTCCCGGTCCATTTGAAAAAGTCTTTATATACCTGGAGATCGTTGTTTCCGCCGAACATCTTTTTTATCTCTTTTTTCAGTAGGTTCTTTTCTGACGTGGTTACGGATATGTTGTATTGGATTTTCATCATATCCAGTATGTAATCGGTCATTGTCTCAAACCGTTGTCGCATCGGATAACGGTTGAATCGTTTGAACTGTTCCTCGATGAAGCCGGCGGGGATGGTGATATGTCTGGTGAACTGGACATCTGTAGCCTTGAAATAATTGTTTTCCATGTGGAGGATGAATTTGTCCAACAGGGAAATGAAATCGAACGATGCCTTGTATTGTATTCGTTCGATAAAATCCCGGGATGGTTTTTCCAGCAATTCGGTTACCTGGTCGAAGAAATTCCGGTATTTATATTTATTTTTGAGTAATTCCGAAAGGATTTGTTCCATGCTGGTTTCAGGAACTGTCTCTTCTCCGAGCTCGGGTAGTACGTTGGATATGTAATCGGCAAAGACTTTATTGGGGGATATAATCAGAATATCCCTGGAAGAAATATTTCCTTTCAGGGTGTAAAGCAGATAAGCGATACGATGCAAGGCAATGGAGGTTTTACCAGAACCGGCTACTCCCTGTATGATAAGTACGGGAGCTTCTTCGTTACGGATAATTTGGTTCTGCTCACGCTGGATAGTCGTTACGATATTCTTCATTTTGTCGTCGGCATTGGCACTGAGTTCTTTCTGTAGAATGTCGTCATGGACGGTGAGGGAACTTTCAATCATATGTTCCATCCGGCCTTTACGGATGCGGTACTGGCGTTTGAGAGATATTTTGCCGTAGATTTCGCCGGTCGGGGAGGTGTAGGAGGCTTCACCCAGTTCATGGTCGTAAAACATGCTTGAGACCGGGGCTCTCCAGTCGTATATCAGATTGGTCCTGCTTATGGAGTCGTAGAATGTGTGTATTCCAATATAAACAGGTGTGGTTTGGCTGCCATCTTTCTTTTCTTTGAAATCTATCCGTCCGAAATAGGGAATTTCGAGAATCCGGGCTAACCGTTTGCGTTTATCGATGACGTTTTCTCCCAATGCGAAATGGTTCAGGATACTTTCGCGCATGGAACGAATCTCGTGCGGGTCTATGTCTTTGTTAGACCATAAATAATCCTTGTATTCTTGCAGGGTGTCTACATGGTCTTTAACTGATTTGTCGGTATTGTTAATCGTAGCGTGTATGATACTGAGTATCTTTTGTAAATATTCTTTTTCCTGTTTTTCTGTTTCGTTGAATGCCATAGCTGCCTTGTTGTTATATTAAAATGATTGAAAAGGACGGGCAAAGTTACATGAACCGGCCCGGCTATTAAATAGTGATTTATAACTATATCTCCGGCCTTTTTCATACTTTTGCGTGCACATTAAAAATACAAAAATGGATATTCTCGATATAGCACGGCTGAATCAGCAGCGGGCCTGGAAAATAGTGGAGGACAGCGGCGTTATCCCCGCCTGGGAAAGCGTAGGGGCTGAAATCAATCTGGTTGGTTCTTTAAGTATGGGGTTACTGATGACGCACCGGGATATTGATTTTCATATTTACACCTCTCCATTGGAATTATCAGACAGTTTCCGGGCGATGGCAAAAATTGCGGAGAATCCGTCTGTCAAAAAAATAGAGTGTGCGAACTTGTTACATACGGTTGAGGAGTGCGTGGAGTGGCATGCCTGGTTTCAGGAACCGGAGGGCGAACTTTGGCAGATAGATATGATTCATATCCGGAAAGGTTCCCGATATGACGGTTATTTTGAAAAGGTAGCCAAGCGAATCGCTGCTGTTCTGACGGATGAAACAAGACGGACTATCCTGCAACTGAAATTTGAAACACCCGAAACGGAAAAGGTCATGGGAGTGGAGTATTATCAGGCTGTTATCCGTGACGGTGTGCGGAGTTATGCCGAATTTGAGGAGTGGAGAAAACAATATCCGGTTACCGGTGTGGTGGAGTGGATGCCGTAAGCCGGTTTAACAGTCCAGATTCCAATCCGGCATTTATAGCTTCGATAGAGTTTTGGACCCCTAATTTGTGTAACAGGTTCTGACGGTGGATATTCACCGTGTGGATACTGATGCATAGTTTATGAGCGATTTCCTTACTTAGCAGTCCTTCCTGAATAAGATGTAATATCTCCGTTTCCCGCGGAGTGAGAATCGGTTGCTGACGGGGCGGGAGGGAAGGGGAGAACATCTCTCCGTTTCTGAGGTTGAGGACGGTACAATCTACTCCGTTTGTTTCTTCCTGGTTGGGTGAAATGTCCAGATTCCCTAATATAAGCCATGCTTTTCCTGTTGCGTCCTGCTCCATTACCTGATGTTTACTGATGACACGTACGTATTGTTGACGGATGTTGCGGACACGGAAACTGTAAATATTACAATAGTTGTTGCGTTCTGCGGCAGGGAGGCTGTAAATAAATTCTCCCAACCGGATTTGGAAAGCCTCCAGTTGCTGGCGGTCGTCCGGATGGATACGTGATTCCAGATAGTCGCCCTGTTTTTCGAGAGTGGCAATTTTATGGTTGTCATATCCCAGCAAGTCGGAAAAGTTAGAAGATGCGAAAGCATATCTGCATTTGTAGACATCGACAACGAAGGTACAGGTACGATTTATTTTCGCCATTTGCAGGAGCATGGTTTTATCGCGTTCCCAAACGGCGTAATCGATGCCGGTAGCTGATAGGTTTTGTCTGGCCCATAATTCTTCGCGGGTGATATTGTCTGGCTTCATTGAAGTTCCCTCCATTTCTCCTGGGGATTTTCTTCTCCGTCAAAATAAGCGGATTGGGCGGATTTATTGAATATCTCACCTGACGGAACAAGATATATTTTATCGGAATCCGGATATTCGCAAATGTCGTATCCGATAAATGTCCTTATATCAAGGTATACACAGGGTTCTGTCGTGTGATTGTATAATTGATGTGCTCCGGTTTCACCTTTTTCAAAAAAAATCAAATCGCCGCTGCTTACGGCTTCTAACCCTTTGGGTGTTCTTAGGGTGGCAGAACCGGAGATTATTAAGAATAATTCTTCTGCATATCGGTGGAAATGGTACGCAGAGCAGTATTGTCCGGGATTCAGTTGCCGCAAGTCGAAATTTAAATTTTCCGGTTTCACTCCTTTTTGGATTCTGGAGATGTCTGTGAATAATTTGAAAGGCTCAATCCTGTTCGGATTTTCCTGAAAGTTTCTGTCGTTTGATTTTAAAATTGTAGCCATGATTTTGTCTTTTAGTGATTTTGTTTTTAAAAGGGTGAAGTTATTACAAATTTTCTCTATTCATGTAGCAAATATAGTTTGTAAAGCGTAATTTTACAGATATTTTACTCCAAATATTAAAAACAGCGAAGGTATGGACTTTTTAGAACTAACAAAGAAACGCTTTTCAGCAAGAAATTATAAGTCGGATAAGGTCGAGCAGGATAAGATAGATTATATTATTGAATGTGCCCGCTTAGCTCCTTCTGCGGTAAATTATCAACCGTGGCATTTCATGGTCGTAATCAGTGAAGAACAGAAAAAGAAGGTACAGCAATGTTATAATAGGGAATGGTTTGCAAAAGCGCCAGTCTATATCGTGGTATGTGCTGATAAATCAGAAGCCTGGGTACGGAAGTCTGATAATAAAAATCATGCAGACATCGACGCCGCCATTGCAACAGAACATATTTGTCTTGCTGCTACAGAAATGGGGTTAGGTAGTTGCTGGGTTTGTAACTTTGATTTGGACTTACTTAGAACGAACTTTCAATTGCCTGCTGAAAAATATCCGGTAGCGATTATACCATTGGGATATATCGCAGAACAACCCGAACGTTTCTCAACTCGAAAGGAGAGGGGGGAAATAGTAACGGTGTATTAAATGGGGGGCGTTGCGGCATAGATAAAATATGATATTAGAGAACTTTCTAATCAACGAAGTTGGTCTATCGTCCGATTTATATGGAAGGCTGATAGATACATGCGATAAAGTTTTTTTGAAGCGGAAAGACTATTTATTGCATCAGGGACAAATCTGTAGATTTATAGGCTTTGTGGAATCGGGAGTTTTACGCTCTTACATAGAAAAGGAAGGAGACGATTATATCAGTGACTTTTATTTTGAAGGTTCATTTATCACATCTTATAGAAGTTTTCTAACTAAAGAGGCAAGTGTAGGAAGCATACAGGCATTGGAAGACTCGGTTATATATTGTTTATCTAAAACTAATTATGACCAATTACTACAAGCCTCGAATGAGTGGTATAAATTGGGAAAATATATAGCAGACACTCTCTTTATTAAAAAATGCAGGAAAGAGACATCATTGTTTATGGATAACGCTTTAGACAGATATAAATTACTTCTACAAACTTATCCTAATATAGAACAACATGTATCACAATATCATATAGCATCATATCTTGGAATAAAACCTGAATCCTTGAGCCGTCTTAAATCTCTTAACATAGGTCAATGAAATAAGCTCTTGCTCTGTCCTATCTTTGCAGCAAACAAATCTATCATGAATAAGATAGCAGTATTCATTGTATTAATCATTTTAAATTGTTGCACAAGTATGGAAAAGAATAACGTAGCAAGAACCAATCTTCTTTCTATTCAATTGAAGGAAAAGCAAGGTTTATCAAAAGTCGAAATTAAAAGAGTCGTTATTCCGCAAAGTGGAAAGGCTGAGTATCATTTACATCCTTGCTCAGTTGTGGGGCATGTTGTTTCAGGTACTTTATTGTTCCAGGTTGAAGGAGAAAAACCTCAATTGCTAACAGGTGGGGAAGCATTTTACGAACCTAAGAATAAGCCGATACTGCATTTTGATAATGCATCAGATTCTGAATCTTTAGTTTTCATTGCATACTATTTAATCGAAGAGTGTGAGGATTTAATAGTGTTATTACCTGCAAAGTAAGCTGTCCATTGAATAATAATTGTTTATTTTGCAATAAATACTCGTTATTATGCCTGAAAGTATTTCGCAATTCTATAAAAGGATACAGCTTCGTACCTCTCAACCGGATGCTACCTATTCTAAGGAGAAACCCTATTTTAATATTTTCTCCCGGCAATGTAATTTTGGAACAGTGCAATTCAGTTATAGGGAGTTTTATAAAATTACATTGATTATAGGTGTGGGAAAACTATATTATGCAGATAAATGGATTTTGGTAAACCGGCCTGCATTGTTGTTTTCCAATCCTTTGGTTTCTTATGCTTGGGAATCAATCAGCGAAGAACAGAAAGGAATGTTTTGCATTTTCAATGAACAGTTTGTGCAGTCGGAAGAAAAAAACGGTTCGTTAGCCAATACTCCATTGTTTAAAATAACAGGAGATAAAGTTTTCTTTTTGGATGATACACAAGTTGATAAAGTACTGGATATATACATGCAGATGCAGGAAGAAAACCAATCCGACTATGTAAATAAGTCTGATGTGTTGCGATGCTACCTTCATTTGTTGATACATACAGCCTTGAAAATGCAAGATTTCAATCAGTATGAGTCGTTCCCGAATGCTTCACAGCGTATTACTGAATTATTCATAGAATTGTTAGACAGGCAATTCCCGGTTGATTATCCGCACGCGATATTAAATTTACGTACTCCTGCCGATTATGCAAACCGCCTGTCTGTGCATATTAATCATTTAAATAAAGTAGTTAAAGATACGACAGGAAAAACAACCTCTGAGATGATTGCGGAAAGAATTACCAAAGAATGTACGCAATATTTGTTACACAGTAATCTTTCTATATCAGAAATAGCGTATAGTTTGGGATTCGAAACGGTCTCTTATTTCAGTAAATTTTATCGTAAGCATACCGGTAAATCCCCTAGTGAAATCAGAGAACAGGCAATTATTTGATTTGTGCAAATGATGCTTTGAATTGTATCATTCAATCAGAATGCCTCTCCCTAATTTTGTACCGACTAGAAATATGAATTATGAAGTACAGAAAATTAGGTAAAACAGGAGAGAATCTGTCCGCTATCGGATTAGGTTGCATGGGGATGAGTGCTGCGTATGGAGTAGCCGATGAAAAAGAAAGCATCAAAACATTGTACCGTGCATTGGAGCTTGGTGTCAACTTTTGGGATACAGCTGATGTGTATGGCAATGGTGCTAATGAGCGATTACTATCTAAGGTATTGGCTGAAAGAAGAAATCAGATTTTTATTGCAACGAAATTCGGTTTCCGTTTACGTAATAATCAAGGCAGTGTGTTTACCGGTGGCGAGAGTTATGTGGATGCTTCTCCTAAATATATGAGACAAGCAGTAGAAAGCAGTTTGAAAAGGTTGAATATTGAAGCCATAGACTTATACTATGCACATCGGATAGACCCGGCAATACCAGTTGAAGAAACCGTTGGTGCTATGGCTGAACTGGTGAGAGAGGGGAAAGTGCGTTATTTAGGATTAAGCGAATGTTCATCCGAATCATTGCGGAGAGCTTATGCTGTTCATCCTATATCAGCCGTTGAAAGTGAGTATTCCTTATTAACCCGTGATGTGGAAAAAGAGATGCTACCCTTAACTAAAGAATTGGGAATAACTCTAGTTCCGTTTTCTCCACTAGGCAGAGGATTGGTCACTAATACCATTGATGTTAATGCTTTAGGAGAAAATGATTTTCGAAAGCATTTACCTCGTTATAATAGTGAACATTGGGAGAATAACCGCAATTTAGCTACCGGACTGGCAACTATTGCGAAAAGTAAAAACATTACTCCTGCTCAGCTTGCTTTGGCTTGGTTATTAGCGCAAGGTGAAAATATTGTACCCATACCAGGTACGAAACGTATGAAATATTTAGAAAAAAATGTACAGGCTGCTAATATCGAGTTGTCGGAAGAGGATATGACAGAGATAAAGCAACTTGTACAGAAATACCCTAATATTGGAGATAGATACAATAAGTATGATTTTGAATTTGTAAATAAATAGCCTGTACGTTTAGAAGGTGTCTGAAAAGGATGCCTTCTTCGGATACCGACAAAACGTAATTTCCAAACTCCTCAAAGATGAAATCTCTCGGAAATTGTATTTGATAATCTCATTACAAGGGCACGAGCTGATTCAAGAAAGAGAACTTCTCTTAGGAACAAACCAATTATAAAGGAACTGCTCGCGGAGGAGCATAACCTATTACTGATAGTTGGTTTGGATGTAATCCATAAAGTCGAAGTCCTTCTTCAATTCAGGACTCCCTATCATCTCTTCTTTGGTGTTGATGATAAATTGCTTTTGCTTTACGACATACTTCTCTATAAAGGTCGTAATCTCGTCCAGATTATTTTTCATAGGCGACTCGGCCATTTCATGTGCCACATTTTCTACTTCAAAAAAGAAATAGGGCGCCTGCATCTCGTCTAATTGTTTAGCAATATATTTCGAACCATACAATCCCGCATTTCCATATACAGCCTTATCAAAAGGGACATTCTTATCGGCATCTCCATGGAAAAGCTGGATAGGAGCCGGTTTTACCGGCCAGGTCAAGTCGCCGTTTTCACTAGCAATAGCGCCGGCGAAAGCAATAATGCCTCCATAGCGAAAGCCCTCTGGCAATCGTTTTGTCAGTTCGGCTTTATGGCTTATCATATATTCTCCCTGTAATACGGTTACGGCCCCGGCACTCGACCCATTGGCTATAATCTTATTCTTATCAATTCCCCATTCGGCAGCATGATTGTATACAAAATTGGTGGCGTCGAACAAATCTTCGACAGCTATATGAATCGCATGTATCAATAATCCGGTAATCTCATCGGGCCCGGATATATCTTTGTTCTTAACATCTTTCAATCCTAAACGATAATCGATGCCGATGACAACATATCCTTTTTCGGCCAACTTCTCAAAATAATCAATATTTGCTTCATACGTCCGGGAACCTCCTACAAAACCTCCGCCAAAGACGAAAAGTACACAGGGTTTATCTATCCTTTGGGAAGGAATATCATATTTGTCAAGCCGCAAGGTATCTGTCCCTTTGATAGAAAAGATATAGCTTTGCTTCTCTATCTCTCCTTTCTTTAAGGGTGTTTTAGGTTTGGAACACGAGAATAGAAGGGTGGCAACGAATAAAAATAAAATACATTTTTTCATGGTAGATTAGTTTCAAATATTCAACAACAAAGATATAAGAATTATATTAAAATCATACATTATAAACTAATATCTAGGTTCAAGTGAGATTCCAATGCTTTCATACTTCATTTTTCTATCTTTACAGATTCTAATCATTAAAGGTGATTCGTCGTTTTTCAAAACTTTAGATTTGTTTTGTACATCTAATTTCTAATATTACTATACTTTTATGATTATGTCTACGTATTTGTTTGTAATATATTGAAAGTCAGTGCTTGTTTGTCTATATGTAAATCATTGAAATCATAGGAGATTATATCGCTTATTAGTAATTTTGTCATCGAAATATTGACGTTGTAATGTTTATTAATAATCTATATATGAAAAAAAATTATTTGTTTATACTAGTATTGTTTACACCATCTTGCACAAAGGAAATCGAATGGAGATATGCTGTGTTTAAATGATATATTTAGAGAATTATATAAATATTTATTTTTTAATTTAATTAAACGAAGTCATGAGAAATCTAATGTTTTTATTATTGTTTGGTATTGTCCTATTTACATCATGTAATAAGGATGATGATGGGATTATTTCTGGTTCATCCCAAAGTAAAGTTACTTACGAAGTCGAGATAGCTTCTCCTCTTGATTTAGTATCAATTGATTTAGCAGAGAATGATTCACTAATTGTTCCTATTAATGTAAAAGAGATATCCAGGGAGGGTATTCAGACAAAAGCTGTAACAGAAGAAGTTATTCCTACCAATGCCGTTTTGACATATAGAAAAGGACCCGTGTCGTGTTATTTTCATACTTTTTGGGGTACTATGCTATGCGAAGTTTGGACATTATCTGTAAAAGTAGATTATAAATATGGTCAAGCTGTAATGGGCCATAAAGGACCTAAGACTGCATATAAACCATCAGGATCTGTAGATAGTAAAATAACACAGAGTGAGGTATGGACAAGGAATGAAGATGGTTCTGGATCCTGGAGTTTTAGTACTGCAGTATACAAACCATTATCTAGTTATGGAGGTCAGGTTATGCCAGGATGCAATGTTGAATATCCTTTTTCTCATAATGAAATGAAACTTTATTATACATGGATTGATGGAGGGAATTAATTTAGGTTAGAAATTAATGTTTAATTATATCCCTTTTTGATTATTGATAATTTTACCACAATTAAAAAGGGAATAATTATAAATTGTGATTATATTGTAACTGATTTTTTGTTTCACTGTTTATTAATTGTTAATTAGGGAATTATGAGAAAAGTAATTTTTATATTATTAAGTATCACCATAGTTCTAACATTTTTTGCATGTAATAAATCTGATCAATTGAAAGATGGTTTACAAATAGATACAAATCTTCCTCAGTTGGTAAATGTGCGATATGAGGTCGAAGTTGATCATTCCGAATTATATAATTTGGATATTAGCTATACATATGGCGAAACATATTTTGATTTTATTTTACAGGGGTATGTTAATAACGAACTTCTAAAAAGTGAATCGGATCTGGATTTGTCATTTTGGTCATATGAGACAACAATGAAAAAAGGATCAATACTTTATATCGCAGCTGGTGTTATTTCTAAAGAAAATATTTCAGCAATAGAGCCCGGTTCTATATCTGTAAAAATATTTGTTGATGGACAGTTAATTAAATGTAATACTCATTTGATATTTGCATCATGCGAATATATATATGGTGCATTAGAACAAAATAGCATTTATTATATGTATACACAATGAATTATAATATAATATTGTTGTGTTAGTCATAAGATTTGCATTATAATTTATTAATAAATAAAAATGATTGTAAAATATGTTTATACAATATTGACATTCCCTTTATATCATGTAATAAAGAAGAAGTAGAAGATATGTTGTCTTCAAATCATAAGGAGGAGTATGAAATAGAACTAGCCTAACCAATAGATGTTAATTCTGAAGGATTTCCGAATTGTGATTCAATAGAAGTTCCTATAAATCTTAAAATACTCACAAATAGGTAAACGATCTTGTTAACCACCTAGCCATTCTCCCGAACCTTAAAGACTATACCACCATCTCCACACCATCAAATAAAGACTCTCTAACGGCTGATTCTGCCATTTTACAGCAGCTAGGGTGACTTTGCCCGTTATGATGGATATAGCCGATGTAGACAGGGTTATTCCATAGATTTCTTTCATCTCCTCTTCAGTATCTGAAACACTCATACCTTTGGCATACAACGACATGACAGCTTTTCTATCGAAAGACCATGGGACTGATGTTTGGGAATTATCACCGGTTCAAACTCTCCCTGACGGTCACGAGGAATTTCTATACTGGATTCACCATGCTCGGTTTGAATCTTTTAGAGTATTTGCCGTTGCGGGAGTTGCCGGTATTTATACCTGAGACTGAATGTTTTTCATATCCTAAATAAGCATCCATCTCACCTTCAGGCATTTGTTCAAGTACTTGACTGTGAAGAGTCGTTAGAAACTTACTTACGTCTTCTTCACTTTTAAATTGACTTAAGAACTCCTTGCTCAATAATTCTTTGGGAATCTCCATAAAATTTACATTTTTCAAATTTAGTAAATAAAAAAACTACAAGTAACAATACCTGTAGTTTTTCATTTACACAATTTTATGGACAGTGTTGACTTCTCCAAAAGAAGTCCCTTTTCCATTACAGTACAAACTTACCTACGGCGTACTTATTACCCTCAGTTACAACTATCGTATATTCTCCAACCTCAAGATCGTTTAATGAAATAGTCTTAATTTCATTTTGAGAAGCATTGAAGGTTTCATTGAATATTTTAATTCCTTTGTTATCAGATATTTGAACAGTTAACCCTTCAGCTTTTTTATTGAAACATAGTTGAATACTATTATCGCTGTCTTCAAAAATAGCTTCAAAAGGAATAGGTTCTTTAATAATACTTTTGTAGCTCTGATCCCAACAATGTGGGAAATGTATTCTGTGTCTAGCGAATGAAGGAATTGAAAACAGTAATGTCAAAACAATGATTGACCCTAATTTGAAACTTTTCATAAACTCTTAATTTAATTGATTGTTATTGTGCAAAGGTAAACTATCAATCAAAAATCTTAGCGTTTTTTAATCTAAAACCAGTATGCATTTGCTTCCTGAATATCAGCGTTTTATCGCGCATGATGTATGCGGCATAGTTAATGATAACAATTACAGATCTAAATGTATTAAATTATCTTATCAATGAGGTATTCGTATATTGACATATCCTCTAGTTCTATACCAAGCTTTTTTCTTAATCGAAGTCGTCTGGTCCTTACTGATTGGGGGGCGACACATAGTAATCTTGACTCAGATTTATTGTCCAAGCCAAATATGAGCAAACAACAATATTGCCATTCTGATATTGATATTTCGGGATAAAACTCAAGAATCAGAGCTTTATATTTAGGGTAAATACTTCTTATGTCTTTTTCCATTGCCTTGTAAAGCTTTTCATCGATAAGAGCCTCTTTATTGTTGGGGATGAATTTTTGAGCTAAATCGGCTATCTTTTTCCCACTACTAGAATTTTTAAGTAAAGTATACTTAATTTGTTTTAGTTCAGTACTGAGACCATCAATCTCATGTTCTAATTCATCTAATTTCTCTAAATCTTTTTTATTTGCCTCAATTTCATTTTTCTTTATATCTAGTTCTTTTTTCTTTACATCTAATTCTTTGTTAATGGAATTGATTTTTTCTTCTAAAGAAATAATTTTATTATTCATCTTTTTTTTATGATTTCGGAAAAGGGTATGAAGGATAAATAAACAAATGAGCGAAAGACATAGTATTACAATATACACAAGACGAGATATTTTCAACTCTTGTAATTTTGTTTCATTTATGGCTTGATCATATTTCTTTTCGAGTTCAAGAATGTTCTCTTCCTCTTTTTTCATAGTTTCGTCAATATATGTATCATTCCATATCTCGTAATTCTCTAGTGCAGACATGTAATTCTTTCTCTCTTTTTCATATAGATATTTGTAATATGCAATTGTACCTTTGTATTTATTATCATTGGAATCGACTTTATTTAGATAATAATTAGCCTTGTCTAAATTAGCTACATTTAAATACATTTGTGTCAATGCTAGATAGTTATTGTTTAGACTATTCGTATCTAAAGATGCTGATTTTAGAAGATTATCTTCTGCTTTTTCATAATCCCCCATTAGGCAATATATATTCCCCAAAGTATTATATATGCTAACAAATACACTTGTATCATTTAATGTTCGAGCAATAGAATCTCCCTGATGTAGAATATTTAGTGCTTCATCTAAGCTGTTTTGATATGCTTTTTGTCTAGCTATGTTCTTTAGTGCAAGAATATAACTTTTGGTATTATTTGCTTGAAGAAAAGCATTTTTAGCGAACTCATAATCCTTTTCAGCATTCTGAATGTCTTTGTTTAATTCATGAATATTTGCTATACAGCTATATATATAACCCACTAAAGTGTAATCTTTTAGTTCTTTAGCTTTGGTTAATGAAAATAGAAACACATCTATTGCTTTATCATAATCTTCTGACTCTTTATATGATAGTCCTAAATAGAATCCAGATTTTACCATCTGAGTCCAATCTTTTTTAGCTTTATAAAAATCATATGTTTCTTCTATTATTGAGACCTGTGGCATTGGTGTATTAATTGAGTCTGAAATAATGCATTTCAAAAGACACCATTTGGCAAGAAGCTCTTTATTAAGTTTTGAACTGTCATTTATACTAGCCAATATAGAGTCAGCTGTATATGGAGAAGTTTTGATCATAGTTTCGGCAAGATCAATATCCTTGATATGTTTGGATGAACAACTAATCATCCAAATCATTAATGTTGATGCTAAGGCCAACAAATAAATATTAATTCTAGTGTTTGATTTCATTACGTTGTGAAATTAGGTTATTAGTTGATATATTGTAAGATACTGTAAACTTCAAATTAGTTAGGCGTACTTTGCAAATATATTGATTTGTTTGTATATCAAATTGTGTTTAATATGATTTTTCCTCAAAAAGTTGTATTCATATATTGGCTGATAATCAGTTGTATATGTGAAGGTGTGTATTCTAAAAAAATGAGTGGTTTAGAAGTAAGGTATTTGTAATTAGGTTATTATCCTGGTTTATGGGTAGACGGCTTTGAAATACATGTCTTTATTGGTGAAAATTTACAAATTTACAGACATATTAATGGTTAAGTATAATCAAGGGCTCCTTGGGGAACCCTTTGGATAGTGTACTTATTCCTTAACTTTCATTCTGCCAGAAGGACTTTTCCTATTTTGATCTGCAATTTTTGTAAGAACTCATTTTCGTAGCTTTCAAAATCGATATCACTTAACTTGATTTTTTTTCAACGGGATTACTATTGCTGTTTTTAAGGTTCTCATAACCTGCTGCAATATCATCTAATTCTTTCTTGATACCATTGATACGTTTGGCGATATTAATGCCTTTCTTGTTTGCCATAAGATTCTATTTTTAGTTTATTATTTCGCAAATATATAAATATATTGAGTTCTATAACAAAATATCGCTCTTTATTTTTATTGTTTAAATAGGCTCGTGGCGAATAATATATATAGGGATGAATTTGAATAGATAACTAATAAAGCGATATCTCTTCGTTTTAATATATATAGTGGTTTTGTGTATAAAAAGTTCATAAAGGGAATTAGAAAAAAGAGCGAGTTATTATTTTACTCGCTCTTTAGTTTGATTATATGTTCTTAGAAAATTTCTCCATATCATATAATATTGAATAATCTTGTACTCTTGCGTAGCGCTCTGTCATTTTTACACTAGAATGCCCCATCATTGCAGCTACATTTTTAATTGATGCATGATCTGCTATGAGAAGAGTCGCAAAAGTATGCCGGGCTGTATGTGTGGTAAGCTTTTTGTTTATACCACAAACATCCGCTATTTCTTTCAAATAACTGTTCATCCGTTGATTCGTATCTACTGGTAATACTTTTTCTTTTGCTATACTGATTTTGTCATTTTTGTATTTTTCAAGAATTTCACAAGGTATTTTTGATACAGGAATAATTGCTTCTACACCTGTTTTGATTCTGTTTCTAATAATCCATTTGTTCCCATTTGAATCTACAAAGAAATCACTTTCGTGTAAATCATGAACATCAATAAAAGCCAATCCTGTCCAACAACAGAATACAAATATATCCCTTGTCCGTTCTAAGCGAGGAATAGAAAACTCTTTATTGTAAATTCTCATTACTTCATCCATTGTGAGAACGTCTTTTTTAACCTTTTCTTCTCTGAATTTGATTCCAAGAAATGGGTTGATTTTTATCCATCCGTTACCTAGTCCTATGTTGATAATCTTCTTGAAGCATTTCATGTAACGTATGACAGTATTTTGACAGAGATTTTTGTCCACTTTCATGAATGTCTCAAATTGTATTATCAGAGCTTTGTTTATGTCTTTTAAAGCTATATCCGAAGCTTTTGATTGACGAGCATACATTTCTTGAAATATAGCAAACAAAGTTTGTATCGGCCTACAGTGATCTTAGCAAGATCAATGCCGATTAAAGATTCCATTCGGTCAATTTCTTCCTGGAATACGGCAAAAAACATTTTGCATTGATTTGCTTTGCTTTTTTTACCGATGAATCTGTCTTTGATTTCTGAGAGTGTAATAGGTAACCCTTCATCTTCTAAATTACGTAATATCTCATATACCTGAGAGCGGATCGACTCAAGATACATATTGATCTCAATGGAAACGCTATCTTTTCCGATGGCTCTTTCTTTTTTCTGGTTCCATAATTTTGGTAGCACTCTTCTTTTTAGTTGTAACTCGATTCTTTGTCCTGCAAGAGTCATTCTCATATAAATAGGAGATTCCCCAGTTTTTAATAGACTAACTCTTCTGATCATGAACAATAACGAAAATGTTTGCTTTGCCATTTTTTCTTCCTCCTTTGATTAATTAATAACTTGTTTCTGAGCCACAAAGAAGAATAGGTGGTAAAATGGTGAAATGTTGTGAGTTAGGGGTAAATTCGGGAGGGAATTGAGCCTTAAAAAAATCCTCCCCGAATTACACACCTTGAAACCGCAGGATTCGGTGTATTTTTCCTATTGGATATAAAAGGAAAACCCCTGAACTCGCTTTGAATTCAGGGGTTTGCTTCATTTTTCCTCTTTAATAAGTGGTGCCACCAGGAATCGAACCTTTTGCTTCGGTTTATTCTAACTCCTTGAGTGACTGTACACTTATTACTTTATCTTTTATGAAAGCCATTGAATTAGCATCACACTAAATTCATCGCTTTTCGTAATTGTCTTTGCAATCGTCATCTCTTTGACAATGTAAAGGTAGATAAAAAGTTCGATTTCCGCAAATGTCAATAGGATTTTTATGAAATATTTTTTGCTCAAACCTGATAATGTTCCTAAAAGATGGCTAAGAGCCTGTCTAAATCTTACTCAATTCTATTTTGAGAGTTTCATCCAGTATCTTTCAGCCATAGGCTGTAGCCTGTCTCTTATTGCCTTCATCACAGTATCGAAATCAAGTGCCTCTTTCCATTGAATTTTTCTAAGAAAAGCCTTCCAACGGCTTATGCGTGCCTCGTCTGTAACAAAACTATCCGTAAACAGTTGCAAATCGGGGTTGTATGCAAGCCCTCGATTGTCAAACGTCGCTTCGATAGTGTCATACAAAGCGTCGTCATTCAAACTTCTCTTCGTCAGGAGCTGATAACAGTCAAAGAAATCTTTCATGCGACTGTTGAGAACATCACGGTCTATCATCGTATGGAACTTCTCGGCAATAACGGTTTCTAAAGAATATGCCTGTATATTCACAGAAGGGATATCCGGTAAAAGCAGAGGAAAGTCTATTGTTGTTGGATGTGGAATGACGACATCGCCAAAGCCAATATCTACAGACATATTATAAGCTATGGTATCCATATGGGCGGTAAAATAGAATCTTGTACCAGGATATTTCTTTTCGACCGTGATCGGTTCTATTTTGATACTTCCCGCGTCAAATGATACCCCATCTTCATCGCATACGATACCCAGGATTTCTTGGAAGACACGAGCCAGGAAATCCCTGTCACGACTGATCCTGTCCGCCATAAAATCCACATCAACCGTAGGACGAGCCTCAAGTCCGTTCATGGCATAAAGCAAAGAGCCGCCTTTCAACAAGAAATTGTCCTTGTACTGGCTTACAGAAACCCTGTAAAGCAGTCTCTCGTTGAAGTACCTTGCCAGAAGATACATGTATTTATAGCCTGTCTCATTCATGAGGTTGAGCAAGCGTGTCTTTACAGACTTGCCATAGTTTTTCTTTCCCATTATCTTATTCTATTGCGATTTCGAGGTAATTTTTCAACGTGTTAAACACTCTTAGGCGCTTGGCGTAATCCTGCAAACGGGCGAGATTACGGTTCGGCTTTTTCAGATAAGTACGTATTACTTCCGCGCAAACGTCCAGGCCAATCTTGTTCCGGTACTTCACCGCGTCACAAACACTTCGTTCCATATCAGTAATATGAACTTTATATCCCGATATATCCGCATCCATAATCCCAAACTCCAAGTTCTCTTTTTTCCAATAATAAAGTTCTATAGGCAGGACGTGTGGAAGTACTACTTTCCTTTTATTGGCAATGGCTATGCAAAAAGCAGGCGGGACTGTCGTAGACAGTTGATGATATGTCCAGGCATTGTATAGGCATACAACACCATTCGGTATTATCCTCTCCACGTCTATCATCGTGTTTAGCAATGCCTCGGGAGCGGCATATACTCCATGACGCAATCTTATCAAATCGCCACGTTCTTTAGCCCGCAACACCTGTTTATATTCCGACAGGTGAGATATATCCGTTGTGGATATAGTCCCTCCGAGAGACGCAACTTTATTAACTATATCATTCATATAATCCACCTTAGAAGTTCTTTTTCCATTCGCAAAAATACGATTATTTTCCGAATGACAGGTAATATTCTACGGTTAATTTACAAAAACGCCGTAGAATACTATCAGTATCCGTTTTTCATATAAATCATATCTATAGAAGAAGCCCTGTGCCATCTGATGATTTCTGACGACATCTGATGACATTGCTTTTCATGTTTCAGAGATAAAGCGGTTCTTTGCCTAAATCCATGAAAATGAGATGTCATGAACATACAGGAAGCAAAGAACATCAGGCTTGTTGATTTTTTAGCCGGATTCGGACATGAACCGGTAATACAGCGTGGGAACAGCGTATGGTACAAATCGCCCTTCAGGACGGAAAAGGAGGCCTCTTTCAAGGTAGACCTCCATAAGGAACTATGGTATGACTTCGGTCTGGGGAAAGGAGGGGATATTATAACATTAGCCAAGGAGATTTATCGGACACAGGATGTAAGCCGTGTGTTACGGTGTATTGAGGATAAAAGGACGGTTTTGAAGCCGGCTACTGTCTCCTGCCCTTTTGAAAAAGCGTATCCCGCCTTTCAGGACTTGAAAATCACGCCTCTTGCCAACCGGATACTGCTTGCCTATCTGGAGGAACGGTGCATTGATACGGAAACGGCCCGAAAAGCATGCAAGGAGGCTCATTTTAAGCGGAACGGGAAAAATTATTTTGCCATCGCTTTCCCTAATATTTCCGGAGGGTACGAGATACGGAACAGGTATTTCAAGGCTTGTATCGCTCCCAAGGACATCAGTTGTATCATCAGCTCACCGGAGAGCGGGATTTGCTATATTTTTGAGGGGTTTATGGATTTTCTGTCTTTCAGGGCGGCTTTTCCATCCTTGGAAGAGGGGGATTATATAGTGTTGAATTCTGTCAGTAACTTACAGAAAGCTTTTTCTTTCCTTTCACGATATGATGGCATCTGTTGCTGTCTGGACAATGATACGGCCGGAAAAAATGCGGTGCAGGCATTAAAGGAGAAATACGGAATCCGTATATGCGATCTCTCGCATGAATATTCCGGATATAAGGACCTGAATGAATATCTGTGCGGGAAAAACAACCGGCTCCATAATAATAGAGGAATTGAAAAGACAGTCTGATGGTGTACCCTCGTTTCCTTCCTGCCGCACGTGGCAGGAAGCGGGTTGATTTTTAATGCGGCGATACTGTGTTAATAGTAGAATGTGGTCAGATGTGTTTTATGGTCTTTTACAATCTTTACTTCCTGCATCTGTCCGTATATCTCACGCACGGATACCGGACAGTCCATCTTTTCCCATTCTTCCGGGGAAATCCTCATGTCGGAATGCCTGAAACATAGCATGACCATTTCCGGAGAACCCTCTTCTGCGAATATGAAACCTTCATGGTCGTCGACAAACTGCCTGAGTCCATCCTCATCCTTGCAGGATATTTCTCCGGTGTACATATCCCCGCCCGGCCGGGTGTTTTTGCGGATATGGATTTTGAACCATTCCCGGCTTTCCGGATGTTCAGGTGCGTCACACTCCCACAGGGCTATTTTCGCATCGTAGTAAACCTCCCCGTTTTCACATGCCCCGTAATGCCCCCAATGCTTGAAACGGCCGGTAGTCCATGTATTGAACCTTACATCGCCTGCCTTTACCAACACGCACTCACCGCCATGCATATCGCATTTGATGCCCTTTTTATCCTGGGACACGAACGGGACACGGGAGAAATTCCGGAGCACGATGTTATCTCCATACACGGCATCGACGAAGAACGGCCGGGAACGTTCACCGTATCCGGAAATAAAGAACAGGCTGTCACCTGTACGGGGATACCGGTCGGAACGTGTCTTTTCGATGTGTTCCACCATTGCGTTCGCTTTCTCTATGTCTTCCCGGACAAGCCCGTGCATCCGGTCATACCAGTAGTTCAAGCGGATGAACGTTTCCTTGCAATACTTGTTTTTTGTTTGGATCATGGTCTTTTTTATTTTATGGTTAAACATGCCCGGCTTTGGTAAAGCCGGTATTTCTTTTCTTATATGCATCCGTTTGTCTTTTGCCCTGATTGTGCAAGGCTTGGCGAAAAAATACCGCAGCGAAGCGAGGATGATTTTTTCAGCCAACCGGTCCAAAGGACCGCCTTGCTCGATCAGGGGCAAAAGGCTACCTTTGCAGGTAAGAAACAGAAATGCGGAACACTGCTTGATTCCAAGGTGAAAAACCTTTGCCTCGCAACCTGATCTACACCCCCAATAAAATCCGGCAAGGAAAATCTGTTTTTAAAAGATTCCTTGGTTCATATGTCTTACATTGAACAGTATAAGGAAGCACTTGAAGTCCGGATATTTCCCAAACGGACATTACCGGTCATCAAACGCCTCCACCCTGTTTCTTTCCAACAAAGCAAGGATGTCCTTCTCCTTATATAGTAATTTGCCTCCTATCTTGTAGTAAGGCAGTTTGCCGTTTATCCTGTACTCTGCCAGCGTCCTGCGTGTCAGTTTCAACTGTTCGGCAAGCTCACAATCCGTAATGTAACGTTCTCCGTTCAGAACCGGACGTAATTTCTCCTCCTGCTTGTCCAGCATTTCGGACAGGCTGTCTATGCTCCGGAAAAAACGAATGATTTCCGGGGTTTCTTTGGTCAACAGGGATTGGATCATCTTGCTTTTAAGGGGTTATACGGTGAATGTTGTTTTCCATAAAACAGATAATATCCTGACGCTTGTAATACACCTTACGGTCTATATAACTGTAAGGGATGGCCCTGCTTCTGCGAAGCTGCAACATCTTTCTTGGAGAGACGTCCATGAGCATGCAAGCCTCCTGGTTGTCAATCCAGTCGTCCATACCGGATACGCAACTTCCGCATGTTTCACACATTTTTTTTACAACGGCTTCCAGAGCCTCATTCATTTCCATGAATGTTTTAGCCTCGATACATACAAACTCCATAAACTTCATTTTTTGTCGGATACGAAAATATGAAAGGGAACATTCATGTCCAAAAGGATGTCGTTAAATGACATCAGATGTCATTAAACGTCATATGTAACAGAGGGCTGCAGGGGCAAACTTCAGGAAAATGCTCTGAAATAAATATTATCAACCATATATGTTGAATACCTTGTGTGGAAGCGTCATCAATTTATCCGGTTTTAAGAATATAGGCGGGGTGGTATCTGTAACTTGTAAAGTTTACATTACGGACTTTACAATTTTACACTTCAAAATTTTACACATACCATCCACTGATAAAAATTACGCAATATTATTTGATTGATTATCAACAGAATGCAATATATAACTAAGTTAATACCGGCACTTCGGCATAGATTTTTCACTAAAGATGGCATATACTCTCGAAAGTGCGCACAAGAAAGGGTATTTCAGTAATAACCTTTAAAAGACAGGAGAGATACGCCATGATGTATATAGACAATGAAGTGCTTGAGAAGATGATAATGACCATAGTGGAAGGTTTTGACCGCATAGAAAAGAAGCTGGACAGGATGGGGCGTGTGAAGGATTTCATGAACGGGGACGAGCTGCTGGACAATTATGATATAGCCAGGCTGCTCAACGTGTCGCTGCGGACAGTCGCCCGTTACCGGGAAAAGGGGCTGATCCGCTATTACCAGACGGACGATAACGGAAAGAACTTCTACAGAAGCTCGGAAATACAGGAATTCTTGCTGAAACGCGGAAAGAAAAAATGAACGTGGGGGTATCAATATGCGGAAGTTATGCTAACTTTGTTTCATAAACAGTTGTTATGAAGACAAATACCAATTCCAGATATGCCGTTGCGGTCCTTATTGACGGGGATAACGCTTCCTTTGAGAAGATGGAGGATATAATGGGCTTTGTTTCCCGTTATGGGGATGCCATCGTGAGACGAATTTATGGAGACTGGACGAAGAAAGCGCTTTCCGCGTGGAAGGAAACTGCCCGGGAGCATGGATTCAGGCTTGTACAGGCTTCCTCCCATGCTCCTGGAAAGAACACGACGGATATTGCACTGGTCATAGACGCGATGGATATCCTTCGTGACGGGCGGGCGGACTGTTTCTGTCTGGTAGCCAGTGACGGTGACTACAGCCTGCTTGCCCAACGGATACGGGAAGCCGGATTGAAGGTGCTGGGATATGGGGAGGGCAAGACTCCCGTATCGCTGGTACGGTCCTGTTCCGTGTTCCTGTATGCCGACCGGAAGGAAAACAAGGTTTCGGACAATACTCCCGAATTCTTTATCCGAAGGGACATGGAGTATTTTGACAAGGCTTTTGAGCAAGCGGCTGACGGCAAAGGGGAGGTGTCCCTTTCGCTGATCGGCGGCGCATTGAAAAAAATGATGCCCAAATTCAAGGTCAGGAGATATGGATGCAAGACATTGGGCAAACTCTATGAAAGGCTGGACCGGTATGAGCTGGTCATGACGGAAAAGGGAGTGGCAAGTGCCGTGCGGCTGAAAGGCTGAACCGCACGGCGGGAACAATCAGGAATCGTCAGTTTTCTTTTATGCATCCTTACCATGCATAAAAGAAAACTGACGTTTATTGTCTATATCGGAATGGGATTTATCCGTAGTGTATCGAGATTGAGATAGGCTCCCCGGTAGAATGTCCTTCCTTCCCTGAGCATACGCCACAGGATGTCGCAGCCGGTTTGTGCCAGTATGGAATTGATGAAAAGGTCCTGCTTCTGCAAGGCTTCCGCCAGCGAGCAGCTCGGCCCCGAATCCTTTTCCTTGATGGTGGAGTAGCGTACTTCTTCGGTAATGACATTCATGCGGGGAACGGGCAGGTATTCGTTGGAGACGGGCTGGAGAATCTTGCCACGGATGTTCCCTATCAGGACCTGTCCGGTGGTCCGGGCATTGCCGAAGTCCATCCAATATATGGGCGACCGCTCGTTGTTGGAAGTGTGTTCCCGGTGTTTCTTTAGGAACCGCCAGAGGTTCATCCGGGAGCGGATGTTGTCGGTGCAGGTGACGATAATGTTCGCCAGGGCGGGCTCTTCCCGGTCTGCGGAGGCTTTCAGCGGATAACGCTGCCCTTTTGCCTCCCACGAGAAGCCGAAAAAACGGTTGATGCGGGTCACAAGTGCCGCAGCCTTGTTCAATCCGAGTTCCGATCCGCTGAACAGCTGGCGTCCGATGTTCGCTTCCGTGACGGTATCGGGGTCGAAGACCGTCACGTGCAGTCCCGGATGTCCTAGCGCCTGTAATGCCACGCTTATCCGCGCCAGGCCGGTGGCCACCTGTGAGCCTGTTCCGCCCGCACCGATTACGAAGACGGTCACGGGATGGTAGGGATTGAGCAGGTATCTGTCTGTATAATGAATCTTTTTCATGCCAGTAAGTCTTTAAGTTGTTTGTTCATGGGGTTCAGTTCGTTCTCGTCAAACGGATTGGCGCGTGCCTTTTCCGTTACCGAGACCAGGTTGCTTCCGGTCGGATTCCTGTTTCCTCCCAGATGGGAGAATTCGCTGAGCCAGAAACGTTTTTCCCAATACTCGAGGAGTTTTGAGAAAGTCATGTCTTCCGGGGGGGGCAACGCGGCGTTTCCCAGACAAACACTGCTGCCCGTGACATTGAAGAAAGGGGCGAGGAAAAGCGGGCTGTTTTCCACCGGTTTTTCCCCCTTGTAGGAGAAAATGTCCAGCCTGCCACCGGAAACCTTGTAGATCACGCCGGGCACATGGAATATCCCGTCAGGAATATTCAGGCTTCCGGCAAAGAACATCTGCCGTTTTCCCGGAGGATTGTACCAGATATACCTCTCGTGCCCCTTACGCGTATCACACCACAGCATGTTGGCGGGGATTTTCCCGTGCGGCACGTTCCGCCTGTCATCCGTATAGGATTCCACCAGGGAGTCCATGAACTCATAGGTGACAGGCATGGCAGCCTCCATCCTGCCCCTGTCATTGATGGGATGCAGTTCGAGGTAATGCATTCCGTTCCCATAGCGGTTCTCACGGTATTCATACGCGATCAGTGCCGCCTTGGGCATCATCACCTGTTGTAATTTATTGGTCAGTTCATTCATATCGTTCATTTTAGAAGTTGTCAGCTATATGTTTTGTAAAACGTGCCAGCCATTTTGAAAGCTTTTCCGGGTAGTCGCCCATTTGGAAGAGACAGTCCGTTTCCGGTGTCAGAAACCTGTATGTGACCGGGGTAAGGGCATAAGTCTCCTGATAGTCCGAATTCATAAATCCTTCCATGCATTCAGCCAGCGTGTCACGGGTAGAGTAGACCAGCATGACCTGGCTTTCCATTCCCACCGGGTAAAAATCACGCTCCTCCTCATACGCCCAATCGTACAGGTAATTTGTGAGGTTCGGGCTTTCCGGGGTGATCAGTGCCATACCCTCCCTTATCAATTCCAGTAGTTTTTGTTCCTTCCCTTTTTTTGTCCGGTAATTCCGTGCAGCCTCTTCTAGAGAGTTGCAGAACGGTTTTCCCGACATCCGTTTGAGCGCTTTCGCCCGTTTTCCTGACTGGTAGGAATCCGCCAGCCGCTTGTTCGCCCTGATTTCTTTCGGGGAGGCGTCGGAATCCCGGTTTTCCCAGTCTTCCAGTTCCTCTATGGCGAAGTCATAGCAAAACGCCTCGGTGACATTGCAGACTCCGTGATGCCGGACGAATTGCCGGATGAACTCCCTGACAATGTTCCTCAATGGTATGGGAAGCCGTTCCGTAAAGTCGATGGGAATCCAGAACAATGTGGGTTCCGGCCAGTCGTGATGGCGGAACAGACAGAAATGGAGCCTTCCTTCTTTCTCTTCCAGATTGACACATTCCGGCACGCTCTCCTCCATCGCCTTGTACAGTTCGGTGGTTTTCAGACGGGGGCTGCCCCCTTTCCTGTATCGGAAAGGGAGCTTTATACCCATAAGTCCGGCATAGTTCGATGCCGATTGGTAGAGATAGTCAAAATTCTCCGGTGTCGTGAGATTGACCGGGGAACCGTCATATCCGTCCTTATGCCAAAAATCCGGTGCAAGGGGAGGAATTTTATCTGTCAGAAAATCATGACGCTTCCCGGTGGCGGCAGTATCCTCCTTTTTTGTCCCGATGTTCCTCTTCGGATGTCTGACGGGTCGGCCGAGCGGATAATGAGTCCCGCCAGGTTCTCCTTGGTTGATTCTGAGAGCTGTCTGCATGGTTTGTCCTCCTTTTTCTTTCTCTTATCCATACGCTTATCCTTTCACTCCGATAGTTGTCTTGAAGCGGTAGACCGCCTTGTCTTCCTCCCATTCCGGTCCGTGGACGGTCGCCGTTGTCAGTTCGGGATAGGTCATGGAGTAGAAGTCCATCACCTCGTTTACGGACAGGCTGCTGTCCGGGTCGCTCAATACCAGTTCTTTAGAGTCCTTCCTGAATTTGAAAATTCTCTGCAATCCTTTGATTTCAAGTGCCATAATTTCTCTTCTTTTATAAAGTTTAACAATATACCATGTCCATTTGTGCCATGTCCGTCATGCGGCATTCCTTCGGAAAATCCGGATATTCCGCATACGGGTCTTCCCTGAGCATTTCCCGGTCGTCCTCGCAGTCCTTGTCGAAGTTGTACATTGCAGCCTCTTGCGGTTGCCGGAGGTATTCACGCTCCTCATAAGTTCTTGCGGCCTCCTGTACCGGTGCATACCGTGGCTGTGGCGGAGCCGGTTGCATCCATTGCTTTTCGTCTATCCGTGCCTGTTGCATCTGTACTGGTTGATGAAACTGGATTCCTTGCGGTTGTGGAACTGCCTGTTGCGGAACCGGTTGCGCTTGTGGTACGGAAATAGTATATTGTACGGATTGTGTTTGCGGCTGTCCGGTAAATGGCGTTTGCTGTCCGGGATGTACAGCTGACCGGGGCGGTTGTGGTTGTGAAACGGGTTGCGAAACCGGAGCCGGCTGCTCGGGCAAAAACATCGGGATTTGCTCTCCGCTCCGGTATTGCGATGCCGGGGCTGCCGCCGGTTGCGATGCCGTCTGTTGTGGAGCTGGCTGCGGCTTGGACACTGACGGTTGTTCCATGCCGAACAGGCTTCCCTCTGACGCCTTTTTCTGTACTTCCACCATTTTTTCGTCGATTTCCTTTTGCTTGTCCGGAAGTGCCAGCACCTTTGCCTGCTTGAGCCATGTCAACGCTTCGGAATAGCGTTTGCCGGTCATGGCATCCTCAGCCTTCTTAAGCAGTTTTTCCATCTTTTCCCGTTTCTCGCGGACCTCTTTGGACTCTTTTTCCGCAGCAGACCTGGCGGCTTTGCTTTGTGAGACCGCCTGTTCCGCCTGTTTCTCGAACGTTTCCAGGTTGGTAAGGATGCCCTGCGCTTTCTGTACAGGTGTGCCGACAGCCTGCAGGAAGCCCGCATCCAGCTCTTCCGGCGTGCCGTTCAGGATGAGCGGAACGATGCGCTCCCCGTCCTTTACCCCCGACCGCCTGGGAACAACGGCCACCGTCAGGTTGTTGTTTACTCGTCTGATGTTGATACTCAGGTCTGTGCCTGTCGTGATCATTTGGTTGATTGCTTGAAAAAACATAATGGTAAAATTTAAAATGTTATACATAAGTTTCCTTGAAAAAATTCTTCAGGATTCTCTGTCTGTCCGGATTTGAGGCTATGCCTCTCAACGGCTCCAGATAGTAGCCGATACGTTTCGGTCCGTCCGTCGTATCGGGAATCCGTTTTTTAACAGGTCTCACACGGTTTGTGGCGGGCCATGCAGCCGGCATGACCGGAGCCGACGGGGTGAATGTAGCGGTTCTCATGTCTTTACGCTTTAAGGATTATACAAGCATGCCCATGACGGTCAGGGCAATAATTATTTTTACAATGAGGGTGAATGTCCTGAAGAGGAGGCTGATGAGCGTTCCCGACAAAAGGAACAGGACGGGCAGATACACGGGAATGATCCCCTTGCTGTAGAGCAGGCATATTCCCGTAAGCAGAACCAGTGAGACCGTTTGCTTGCAGATGTTTTCGATAAGTTGTAGTTTCATGTCTTTAAATTTTTAAGAATGAATAATCCCATCGGGATATGTTTTCCCGATTTTATAGGCCTCCGGCCCTTGGATTGCCTTTTTGCGCAAGGCTTGGCAAAAGAAAATACCGCAGCGAAGCGAGGATGATTTTCTTTTAGCCAACCAAGCCCCCAAAGGGGGCCGCCTTGCGGCAAAAACGAGGCAATCCAAGACTTTTGCCGCTTAAAAGCGGAAAAACGTATCTTGCACATATAAAAAAGAAGTACAGACAGACTGTCTGTACTTCCCTTGTCTTGTTGGCTTTGACATTTGTTTATGTGGTTCCCTGTGGTCGCTTTTCCACCGGATGGTTCCGGAATATCTCGCCTGTCACCTCATTTACCGTTTCCAGCACACCGTCCAGGAACTTTCCCTGCGAGAGTTCCCCCCGTTCTATCCGTGCCAGTTCTGTTTCCCATCCCGAAGTGAGGGAGGCGTCGGCTACCTTCATACCGCGTACCGTTTCATACAGGAAAAGCCCTTTAGGAGTCGGGACGACATATTTACCCGAATAACGGATGTATTTACGTTCCAACAGCGTACGGAGAATATTCGTGCGGGTGGAGACGGTGCCCAGTCCGGCCTTGTCCATATAATTCACCAGTTCCTCGTCCGTATAAGGGGAGACCGGTAACGATTTCTTATGTATAAGGCTGCACCCTGCCACCGGCAGGATCTCTTCCTGAAAAAGATCCGGTACCACCTGGTAAGGCATACAGCCTTTTGCGACAAGATGTTCCCTCTCGAAAATTCCGAGCCATCCTTTTTCCAAGATGCGGTATGTACGGATGCGGAATTTACGTGCGGCACACACCGCATCGACGGTTGTGTATTCCACCTTGCAAGGCGGCATGAACGTTTCAAGCACCCTGCCGACAATGAGCGTGTAAATCAGCATTTCCTCCCGGTTCAATTTACCGGGCTGTGTGCCTGTGATGATGATGGCATGATGCTCCATGGGGTCTTGTGCCTCAATACTGTCCCGTGGCGCGGCGAGGTCAACCGTACCGGCATATTGTCGGAACTCCTTGCAGGACAGCATCTTTTCCACGACAGGCGGCAGCATGTCATATACATCCTTTGGCAACAGGCGACTGGAGGTGCGCGGATAGGAAATCAGCTTCTTCTCGTACAGGCTTTGTGCAATCTCCTGCACCTGTATGGCCGTCAGGCTGTGGTAACGGTTCGCATCTTTCTGCAGTTCGGCCAGGTTGTAAAGTGCCGGTGCCCCGATTTCCTCCATCTGTTTCCCTACCGCTGTGATGCGGACACTTTTTGCCGCCTTGCAATCCTCGTACAATGCCAGTGCCTCCCGGCGGACCACAAGGTCGTCCACGTGGCGCATCTTTAAGATACGGTCATTCTTGCACAAGCTGATGAATACGGGCCAGCTGTCAGCCGGCATGTGGTTCTCCCTTTCCCGGTACCGTCTGCATATCTCCGCCAGTACGGGGGTCTGTACCCTGCCCAGCGAATTGTTCCCGAAGCCTACCGCCTTACAGATGGCATAGCTTGAATTGACCCCCAGGAGCCAGTCCGCCCGGTTACGGCTGTCCGCCGCAAGGAACAGGTTGTCGAACCGATCACATGGAAGGAGGTTCGCCATACCTTCCGTGATGGCCTCGTCCGTCAGAGACGAGATCCAGAGGCGGAGGCAGGGTTGTTTACATCCCAGAAAACCGTAAAGATGGCGGAACAGCATCTCTCCCTCTCGGGAGGCATCGGTTGCCGCGATAATGGTGTCGCATGCGTTGAGCACCTTGGCAATCACTTTCAACTGGAGCACCGCATTGATGTCGGGATTCCACCCGGTATCCGTCTTCACGTGCCTTACTGTCAGGAAGGAAGGCGGCAGGAGGGGAAAGTCCTTCCACTCCACATGGGCTGTCCCTGAATCCTTCGGCATTGCAAGGGAAAGCATATTGCCGTATGTCCATGTCACCATGTAGCCGTTCCCGGTCATATAACCGTTCTCTTTTCTGCCGGCTCCCAACACTCTTGCTATCTCTCTGCCCACGTTGGGCCTGTCAGTCACTATTGCGATCATATTCTTTTTCTTTTTGATGCCCCGTACCGGATTGGGCAGTACAGGGACAGGTTAAACTTATTTTATTTTTTTTGTTATTTCTTTGGAGATTCCTCCTGACGGATACCGTTGATTTCCATGATTGTCCTGTTGTTGTCACCGGGTACCAGTTTGAGTGTAGCGTCCATGGTCAGGCTGATTACCGGGGTACAGAGTTTCAACGGGATGATTTCCGACTCCTTGCCTTGCAACAACAGGTCAAGGTTGCCGTCCGCTTCCAGTTGCTCCTTGCTGATACCCACGGCCTTCAGACCGGGCCAATCAATATCTTTTACATTATAATTATAAGGGATGTTCCGATTCGTATTCATACGGTTTGGGGATTTGATGTTTGTAAAATTCATTTTGTTTCTCTCTGATTGGGGTTATACCGCTTGTTTTGCGCCCTTCTTTTGTTCCTGCTGCTGGCCTTGGGCGGTATCCGCCTGTGCTGCACGACGGGAAGTATCCCTGCGAATATCAGGGTTCTCTTGGAAATACTGCAACTGTCCGGAATAAGGGTTTACTTTCAGGTAGGAACTGAACGTTTGCCCGTTGTTTTTCAGTCCTTCGACCAGGAGGGTCTTCCCGTCCTGGAGGTTCGCCTTTTCCTGCGCCGTGAATACATGGCCGTAAACCTCCGCCGGGATACGTGGTGCCTGCTGCTCGTTGAACCCATCCGGCGTGCGTGAGTACATCGTCCTGCCGGTATTCATGTCCAGCTTGACAAATGCGGAGAATTCCTCTCCCTTACGGTTGATCATGTTTTCCAGATAGACGGCCTGCCCCTTGCGCAGGACCTCCTTGTCCTCGGCTGTCAGCTGCACGTTGCAGATTTCCTTTGGAATATAGATTTCTCCGGTTTCCGGATTATGACGGGTGTAATTCGGCCGTCCCGTCGTCTGGTCTATCGTGACAAACGCGGAGAAAGCTCCGTCCCTGTTCTTGAACTTCATGTCCTCGACCAGGATGGTATGTCCCTCGCTGAGCATCTTTATCTGGGTGGGCGAGAGTGGCACGCCTCCGATGGACTTCTCGTTGAATACCTGGTTCTTCGGGAAGATGAACTCCAACCCCCTGCGCTCGGCACTGTATTGAAGCGTGGCATCAAACTCCTTCCCCGCCTTGGAGGTCATCCCCTCCACCTTGACGGGTTGTCCCTCCTTCAGCAGTCTGATCTCCTCGTCCGTAAGTCTTACCCCGCTCACTTCCTGCGGGATGTAGACATGTTCCTGCCGGACGGCGACCAGCTCGTTGGTGTTTTTGTCGATGGAGATCAGGCAGGGGGTGTACTCGCTGCCACGCAGGTTGAGTTCCACCGCACGTCCCATGTTGCCGGTCTCACGCAGGTTCTTCTTGTCTTCCTCGCTAAAGTTAAACCCGAAATAAGGGCGTTCCAGTTGCGGTTCCTTGCGTATACCGTGAACGGCCAGCCCCACCTGCCCGTTCTCTTGCGGTATGAGCGAGAGCCTCGCATCCAGTTTGGCTGTCAGCACGCCGGGAATGTTAAGTGTCAGCGGCACCAGCTTGTTGGTCTTGTAACCTCTCAGCATGGAGTCAAGAAGTCCTTGCTGTTCGAGTGTCGCCTTTGAGATACCGATCTTGTCCAATCCCTCCCAGTCGATCATGTTCTCATTGTAACGATAGCGCGGGCCTTGCGGCTCTTGTGGCACCTGCTGTGCCTGCGGTTGCTGTTGTTGCTGGGATGCTTGTTGTACCTCACTCTGTTGCAGGGGTTCCTGCGGTTGCGTTTCTTTTTTTGCCATGGCTGTCTCTTGTTTATTCATGTTTTGTTCCTCTTTGTTCTCTCTCGGACGGATCTCGTAGCGTTTGAGGAACTCCTTCACCACGTCCGTCTTTTTCCCTTCCGCCAGGTCCTTGATCGCCTGCTTGTTCACCTTGTAGTCGTGGAAGGTCATGCGGAGCAGGCGGAAATGGGTCGGTTCCTTGAACTGGCTCCAGAAATTCTTGATGAAGTTTTCGAGTATGCTCGAGTTCTTGTCGAATTTCAGGAATGAGTTTTCATTCTTCTCGTCCGCTGGAACCGTCTTGACCTTCCCGTCCTTGTCGATCTCGCTGACCACTTGTACACCGGCTTTCGGATCGCTCTTGTTATGAATCATCATCAGCTCGGTGATCTGTTCCACCAAAGGGGCATCGTTCATGACCTTCGGTTTCCGGGGCTGTCTAGGCTTTTCGTTCGGGCTCTTTTCTTGTGCCATACCTTTTCTTTTTGGGGTTAATAAATTGCTTTGACACTTCAAAAATATGGGCTAAATCCGAATAAAACACTGATTTTCAAAAAGGTGTCATCAGGTGTCATCAGATGTCATCAAATGTCCGAAAGACTGGTTTTCCGTGAGAGAAACATGCCGTGAAAACAAGGATATGGTATGCAGGGGAAGGGCGAAAAAGCCGGCACGGGCGCAAAGGGAGGATTATGCAGAGCAGAGGGAGCTGAAGTCCCTGTCTTCTCATGGGGCGGCGTTTTTTTCATAAGACATTGCCAGGTCTGCCCATATATCCCGTACTTCCTGCCGGATTTATTAGGGATATAAAGGAGGCCCTCCTTTTTTCATCAATGACACGGTCATGCGTCGCGTCGGTCGCAGTGAGTCCCTATAATCTTTCCCGAAATCAAAACCATTGTCCGGGCGTTTGTTTCCATGTGTATTTTCCGCGACTTGTCGCAAGGAAAATACTCATGGAAAGCGAAGCCGGAACGCCCGTGACAATACGGTTTTGATTTATCTTTGATTATAGGGAACTCGCTGGTATCCGTCTGTTTTTCACGAATTTCCCAGAAAACATATACAGTCTTGTTGTTTATACGAAAAAAATATTTCTAGACTTGTCCCACGGAAAAAATGTCGCTTTTTATTTTCGGACTTTGATTCTTTACGAGGCTATTCGGACTGTCTTTCAAGATGATTTACAGAGTTTGGCATCGGCAGCAAGTGATATTCGGTGTTCCAAGCGGAGAAGCGGAATCTAGGACTAAATATTTTCTTCCTTCAACAATATAGCCCACGGGTTGTATCTATGTACCTATTATTCATCATAAAACAGACTATATATGGCTACCATTAAATTAAAATTCCGTCCATCGACGGTACAGGGTAAGGCTGGCACACTCTGTTACCAGCTTTGCCACCGTCAGGAGAACAGGCAGATTACCACCGACATGAGGATATTTCCCGAGTGGTGGAATGAGACGAAACGTGAACTTGTCACTGTCCCCGGCAATGAGAGAGTCCTGACCGTCTACCGGAAACGGGCGGAAAAGGAGATGCGGGACATCCGTGAGATTATCCGTGAGCTGGACTGTAGCGGAGAAACATACACCTTGTCGGAAATACTCAACCGCTATCGCTCCCTGCCTTCCGAGTCCGGTTTCCTGTACCACATGAAAAAAGAGATGGAAACGCTTTGGGAGAACGGCCAATACGGTACCTCTCGTAATTACCGGCGTGCACTGAACAGTTTTTCCACTTTCCTGGATGGTAACGACATTCCTTTTTCGTCGTTAGATTCCGCCCTGGCGTGTCGGTATGAGGCATGGTTGTGGCAACAAAGGGTAGCGAGAAACAGCAGCTCGTTCTATATGCGGATTCTGCGTGCCGTTTATAACAAGGCCGTAAAGCAAGGTATTGCGGTGCAGACTTTTCCGTTTCGTGAGGTTTATACAGGAGTGGCTCGCACATCGAAGCGTGCCGTGGATGAGGAAACCATCCTGAAACTTCAAAGGATTGACCTATCGGATTCACCGGCTTTGGCACTTTCCAGAGACATGTTCGTGTTCAGCTATTGTGCCCGTGGCATGGCGTTTGTGGACATGGCATATCTGAAAAAAGAGAATGTGGACAGCGTGCGAATTACCTATTGTCGCCATAAGACAGGCCAATACTTAACATTACATATCGAACCGTGTATGGCGGTGATATTGGAACGATATGGGCAGGTTTGTCCGGAAAGTCCATATCTTTTCCCCATCCTTACCGATGAACAGCCAGATCAGGCTTACCGGCAATATCGGACCGGGTTGAACTACCATAACCGAAAATTGAAACGGTTGGGTAAATTGCTTGGCGAACCATTACCTTTGTCCTCATATACGCCACGCCACAGCTGGGCTACCGCCGCACGCAACCACGACGTACCGATTGCCGTCATCAGTGCGGGGATGGGACACAGCAGCGAAAGGACTACGCTTATTTACTTGGATTCTTTGGACAATGCCGTGATAGATAATGCGAACGAGAAGATTTTGAAGAATTTGAACAGTACCGTCTCTATGTAAGAGAGGGTAGAAATACACCGCAAATGTAATCATTTTCAGCAAAAAAGAAAAATAAAACAGCCATTTAATTCCTTTTATTTTACCCCCCCCCATTTGTAAATAAATGATTATCAACTATTTATGGTTATTATTTAAAACAAATTAAAATAATATTGTAATAAGGATGTAAAATGAAAGGAGACTGTCTATTTCTCTTTCGAGCGTATTTTTGAGTTGAGAACTGAGCAGACCGAGTAAAAATGGATTCTTATACAAACATACGCAATTGATTATCAACAATAAAGATGTTTGTACCGTTTCTTACATAGAAACGGTACGAATACGGGGTTACGGTATCCGCTCACTGTAGTCAGGAGCGGCCCGCATTCTGGAAGTCCTATGAAGGAAAAAGCCAGATTAACCTTGATTGCTGTATCTTCCTTATTTGAAAAAACAGAAGGTGCAGGAATGGAAATTATATCCTTTTTATTAACCCAGCAACATTACTTTTTGTTGAACATAGAAACACACACACACGAACATTGGTTCGCCCTAAAAGTATTTTATAACAAAGTTTTCGAGATTGAGGATATATTGAAAAAAGACAAGATCGAGACTTACATTCCTTGTGAGGAAACCTTGATGGAACGTAACGGCATAAAGAAGAAACTCCGTCGTCCGGTCATTAATTCGCTTATGTTCTTCCGTTCAACCGTTTGTCGTGCTTTGGAAGTACAGCGACAATTCACCAATAAGGTAATCCTATATACAAGACAGAAGGGATTGAAAAGACTTCCCCTTGCCATTCCTGATCGGGAAATGAACATTTTCATGCTGGTCACCTCGTCCGGCGAGCAGGGAATGGAATATTTCGGGGAGGACAATTCCAAGTTTCACCAGGGAGAACGTGTACGGGTCATTGACGGAAAGTTCAAGGGAGCGGAAGGGGTTATCTGCCGGATTAGGAAGAATCGCCGTTTGGTGGTCACCGTCCAAGGCGTATGCGCCGTGGCTACTTCCTATATTCCACAAGCCTTTCTACAACGGATAGGGCAAGATTAAGAAAATCATCAAAAGAATCATATAGTGGACATTCTTCATTTTATCGAATTTGCCTTTATAGTCATAGTCGGCTGGACATTGAGTGCGATGGTCCTGCCTCGCATTTCGTTGGTCTCTTTCCGACGTCGCCTGTTCGACTCAGTGGACGAACGTAAGTTGCATACTGCCCATATACCAAGGTTAGGCGGTATCGCCTTTTTCCCTTGTATCACAGTTACGGTTTCGCTTGCCATTATCGGTTACAACCTTTGGCAGGGCTATAACATACTCGACATGGACTTGACGAACCGTCTGCTTTCCATGCTCTGTTGTCTGTTCATACTTTATCTTATAGGTATGATGGATGACCTTATCGGTGTACGTTACCGTTCCAAATTTGTAGTGCAAATACTTTGTGGCATACTGTTGGTGATTTCCGGGTTATGCTTCGACAACCTATACGGGTTGTTCGGTATTTATGTCATACCTTATTACATAGGAGTGCCGTTCACAGTATTCGTCATCGTCTATATCCTGAACGCCATCAATTTGATAGACGGCATTGACGGACTTGCCTCTGGGTTGAGTATTATCTCATTCCTCGCTTTCAGCTGCATGTTCATCCATTTGCAATGGTGGATGTATGCCTTTATCAGTCTAGCTGCTTTCAGTGTGTTATTGCCGTTCTTTTATTATAACGTATACGGTAAGATATATCGGGGACGCAAGATCTTTATGGGTGATACCGGTTCGCTCACTATCGGGATGCTGCTGGCAGTGATGGTCATCCGTCTGAGTATGTCCGATCCAGTGAAAGAGAGTGCCTTTCCCGGTAGCATTGTGATAGCTTTTTCTTTTTTGATTGTACCAATGCTTGATGTGATACGTGTGGTTATTCACCGGTTGCGTAACGGTAAAAATCCATTTCTTCCAGACCAGAATCATATCCACCATAAATTTATAGCCTTAGGAATGTCCCAACGTAAAGCGATGGTAAGCATTGTTATTATGGCAGCTCTTTTTGCATTGGGAAATTGTTTTTTGATTCATTGCCTTTCCGTAACAAACTTGTTTCTGTTGGATGTGGCTGTTTGGACGGTGATTCATTGTTACATAACTATGAAAATCAACCGAAAACATAAAGTAGAATAATTAACTGTACAGAAAAAATAAGGTATGAAATTTCATTTAATTAAATTGTGCTTCTTATGCGTGTTGTTGGTGTCCTGCAATACCTCCAAAGAAATTGTCTATTTTCAAGATATCGTAGTTAATCAGCCCGAAGCGATTATCGGGGCACGGGATATTACCGTGCAACCCAAAGACCAGATTTCCATTATGGTGTCCAGCAAGGATCCGCAATTGGCGGCCCTGTTTAATCTTACACGGGTACAATACCGTGCCGGATCTACCGATTTGCGTACCGGAAGTAACAGTGGTGAAATATCCGGTTATACGTTGGATGATAAGGGAGACATTGATTTTCCTGTTATCGGGACACTGCATATTGCCGGTATGACCAAGAGCCAGATTGCCGCCCTGGTAAAGAAAAGGCTGATGGAAGAGAATCTGGTAAACGACCCGGTGGTCACGGTTGAGTTTATGAACCTTTATTTCTCTGTGTTGGGCGAGGTGAAAACTCCGGGTAAATATGCCATAACAAAAGACCAGATTACTCTTTTGGAAGCCATCAGCGTGGCGGGTGACCTAAGCATCTACGGAAAGCGGGATGCGATATTTGTCATCCGTGAAGAAAACGGCGAGCGTGTAACCCATTGGGTGGATATCCGCTCGAAAGATCTGTTTAATTCACCGGTATATTATCTGAAACAGAATGATGTGGTGTATGTACAGCCCAACAAGGTGCGTGCCGGACAAAGCACCATTAATGAGAACAGCGTGAAATCGGTATCGTTGTGGATCAGTATCGGTTCGTTCCTTTCCTCGTTGGGAGTTTTACTGTTCAAGTAATGTCGTTAATATTATTTCATAAGCTATAAAAGAGAGCCAAAATGATAGAAAATAGAACGAGTGTAGGCAAATCTGCCGAAGACTTTATACGGTTACAAGATTTATGGGGTATGTTTTTCCAGAAATGGTATTGGTTTGCCCTTTCATTATTCGTTGCATTGGCAACGGCATCATTATATTTGTTGAGTACTCCTAATGTCTATACCCGGACAGCAGCCATTTTGGTTAAAGATGACTCCAAGAACAATTCTTCGGCAAGTGCAATGAATGAGTTTGCAGATATGGGTATTTTTAAATCAAACACCAATATCAACAACGAACTGCTCACTTTGAAATCTCCTACGCTGATGACAGAGGTGGTGAAGCGTTTGGGGCTAAATGAGATATATACTGTTCGTAGGGGCTTAAAAAGAATAGAGTTGTATAAATCAAGCCCGATATTGGTGACTTATCTTTTTGATGATAAAAAAAGTGTAAGTTTTGATATAGAAGTTGGTGCACAAAACAAGTTTTATCTTTCAAACTTTATTGTTGCCGGAGAAGAAACAGAGGAACGGTTAGAAGGGATTATAGGAGATTCCATTCAAACATCAGCAGGAACATTGGCCATCAGCTTAACTTCTCAATATGAGAATTCTTTTACAGGCAGCACTATTCGATATAGTAAAGAATCGGCTGATATGATGGCTGACAGCTATACACAGAAATTGCGGGCTGAATTAGGCAACGAAGATGCCACCATTATCAATTTGAGCATTGATGATGCTTCTGTGCAAAAGGCAGAAGATATTTTGAATACACTGATTGAGGTTTATAACGAGAAATGGATCCAGGACAAGAACCAGATAGCAGTAAGTACCTCACGGTTTATCGGTGAACGTTTGGGCGTGATTGAAAACGAATTGGGTCATGTGGATGAGAATATCTCCAACTACAAGAGTGAACATCTGTTGCCGGACGTACAAGCCGCTTCCAGTCTGTATATGAGCCAGTCTGCTGAGAATAAAAAAGAAATTCAGACACTCACCAACCAGCTTGCGACGGCTCAATTTATTCGCCGCGAATTGGGGGGGAAAGAGATGAACCAGCCTTTGCCAACCAACTCCGGTATAGCCAACGTAAATATCGAAAGTCAAATCGGAGAATACAACAAGATGGTGTTGGATCGCAACCGGCTGATAGCCAACAGTAGCGAGAAAAACCCGTTGGTGAAAGATTTAGGGAACTCAATGCAGAGTATGAAACGTACGATTCTTCAATCGGTTGATAATTTGATCGTATCGTTAAATACTCAGATACGCAGTATTCGCCAACAGGAAGCAACAACAACTCAACAGTTGGCTTCTAATCCGAGTCAGGCCAAATACTTGTTATCGGTAGAACGTCAACAAAAAGTAAAGGAAGAGTTATACCTATATTTGCTCCAGAAGCGTGAAGAGAACGAACTGTCACAAGCGTTTACCGCTTATAATACGCGAATGATTACAGCTCCACGTGGCAGTGCTTTACCAACGGCACCGAATAAGAAAAACATTTTATTGGTGGCTCTTGCTCTCGGGCTTTTAGTACCGGCAGTTATTATCTTTATGCAAGAAAACATGAACACCAAGGTTCGGGGTAAGAAAGATTTGGAGAATTTGAGTGTGCCCTATTTGGGTGAAATACCGTTATATTTCCGAAACAAAAAAAAGAAGAATAAATTTTCGGAATATGCAATTGTGGTGGAAGAGGGTAACCGGAATATTATCAACGAAGCTTTTCGTGTGCTTCGCTCCAACGTGGACTTTATGAAAAGCAAGAATACCGAGCAGAAAGTATTTATAGAAACCTCTTTTAATCCGGGTAGTGGAAAAAGTTTTCTGTCCATGAACATCGCCATGAGTTTTGCCATTAAGGGAAAAAAAGTATTGGTGATAGACGGGGACTTGCGACATGGAACGGTTTCGGCTTATGTAGGGTCGCCTAAGAAAGGTTTAAGTGACTACTTGGGAAACAAGGAAGTCGTTTGGAACGAGTTGCTTGTGATAGACAAAAAGTATCCTAATCTGCATATAATTCCAGTAGGAACCATTCCTCCTAATCCGACGGAATTGTTGGAGGATGGAAGTCTGGCAACCTTGATGCAAGACTTACGCGATGAGTATGACTATATCTTTATTGATTGCCCGCCGATTGATATTGTGGCAGATACACAAATAATCGAGCAATATGCCGACCGGACACTCTTTGTGGTACGGGCGGGATTATTGGACCGCTCACTGTTACCTGAATTGGAAAGTATTTATCAAGAAAAGCGGTTCAAAAACCTTTCGGTGATATTGAATGGTACGGAAAGTACAGGTGGACGCTATGGTTACCGCTATGGTTACCACAATGGGTATGACTCTTATTACGGCAACACAAAATAGAGGGGTATTCCAAAATAAACAAGGAAACTGTTTGCTATTATTCCCAACAGTCAACAGAAATGTGTTTTTTCCGACAGAAAAAAGTATTAGCGGAAAGCGGTTTTTTCCGTGGTTTCACTGATTGCCACAGCCATCTTCTTCCCGGGGTAGATGATGGGGTGAAAACGTTGGAAGAGTCGTTGGCGATATTGGAAGAAATGGAACGTTTAGGCGTTCGTAAGGTTTGGCTTACCCCCCATATAATGGAAGACATACCCAATGAAACAGTGGATCTGCAACAGAAGTTCCAAGAATTAAAGCAAATGTATCATGGAAAGATCGAATTGGCTTTGGCAGCGGAATATATGATGGATAACCTTTTTGAGGAACGGTTGGAAAAGGATGACTTGTTACCCTTTGAGGAAGGAAAACATTATCTGTTAGTGGAAACCTCTTATTTCAATCCACCAATGGAGTTACTGTCTATTTTGCAACGCATCCAAAGGAAAGGTTATTATCCTTTGTTGGCCCATCCGGAACGATATGAGTATATGCGGATGAAGGATTATAAAATATTGAAAGATAACCAAATTTCTTTTCAACTAAATATACCGTCATTGGTCGGAATGTATGGTAAGCACATAGAAAAGAAAGCAAAAATATTATTAAAAGCAGGAATGTATGATTTAGGAGGAAATGATGTTCACTCCCTTATTTTTTATGTGACAGCTTGTAAGCACAAAATAGACAATCTGTCTTTCTTGAAGAATGTGTGTAAAATATAGCGTATTTATATTCAGGAAGACTTTGACCTGATATGTTTTTTATGTAAATGAATGATTTAATATTTAATACAAAGATAAATGAAAGCATGTTTCATGGGCTTGGGTTACATCGGACTACCCACAGCCATTATTGCCGCAAAGCACGGTATTCAAATAACAGGAGTTGATATCAATCCCCATGTCGTGGAAATGACTAATGCGGGACATCTGCACATTATTGAACCCGGTATGGAGGAAATGTTACAGGAAGTAGTGAAAGTTGGTATGTTGAAGGCTTCTGTTACACCGGAGGTAAGCGATGCTTATTTTATAGTAGTGCCTACCCCTTTCAAGGGAAACCATGAACCGGATGTGAGCTATGTGGAAGCTGCTACCCGTGCCGTATTGCCGTTGTTGAAAAAAGGGGATCTTTATGTAATAGAATCCACTTCACCTGTAGGAACTACAGAGGCTATGGCACGCATCATTTTTGGTGAACGTCCGGAATTGGAAGGTAAGATTTTCATAGCCTATTGTCCGGAACGTGTACTACCAGGCAATGTCATATATGAATTGGTGCATAACGATCGTGTTATCGGTGGCTTGAATCCTGAATCTACTGACAAGGCCATTGGGTTCTATTCGCAATTTGTACAGGGCACACTTCACAAGACCAACTGTCGCACAGCGGAGATGTGTAAACTGACGGAGAACTCCAGTCGTGATGTACAGATTGCCTTTGCTAATGAACTTTCCTTGATTTGCGATAAGGCGGGTATCAATGTTTGGGAACTTATCAACCTTGCCAACAAGCATCCGCGTGTAAATATCCTGCAACCCGGTTGCGGTGTAGGCGGTCATTGTATTGCGGTAGATCCATACTTTATCACCGCTGATTTCCCGGCAGAAAGCAAGTTAATCAGCGATGCTCGTGATATAAACAACTACAAGAGTTTCTGGTGTGCCGAAAAAGTGAAGAACGCCATGTTGGAGTTTGAGTTGAAGAATCACCGTAAGCCAGTTGTAGCTATGATGGGATTGGCATTCAAACCAAACATTGACGATTTGCGTGAAAGTCCGGCGAAATATATTACCACGAAAGTGATGCAGAGCTGTAATAATGCCGACATTTTGGTTGTAGAACCGAATGTAAAAGAGCATAACGTGTTTAAACTGACTGATTATAAAGAGGCTTACGACAAAGCAGATATAGTGGTATTCTTGACCGCACACACACCGTTCAAAGAGCTGGAATGGCGGGAGGATAAGGTGATATTGGATTTCTGTGGAATTTTCAAAAATAACTAAAGCCCTAATCAAGTGCTGAATTAAAATTTTAATTCAGCACTATTCCTCAATTATGAATATACTATTTATATTACAATACTATAAAATAGGTGGCGTTCAAACCGTTACTCATGTATTGTCAAATAAATTCGTGCAAGAAGGACATAATTGCAATGTTTTAACTCTTACACCATCAAAAGGAGAAGAAATACACCCTATATTAAACTCCAGAATTGGTGTTTCAGTAATAGATTCTCATACATTAAGTACAAAAGAAGCGATAATTCAATTAAGGAACTTTCTGATTGACAAAAATGTTGATGTTATTATTAATCAAAGTGGACATTTATTCAGAACAACAGCTTTGATAAAAAATGCGTCAAAAGATTTAAATATTAAGATTATATCAGTACTGCACAATACTCCAAGTTTTGGATTGAAGTTCAGATATAAACATAATATTACTGGCAAGTTAAAGTATTATAAGAATATTCTAAAACTGGCATACTCTTATCGGAAGGTGTATAAAAATAGCGATTTATATATTCTCTTATCAGAATCCTTTATCTCGGAATTCGAAAAGATATCTAGATTAAAGAATCTTAAAAAAATTAGACTGATATCAAATCCTATTACAATAGCCAATGAGGATTTTATATATAATTTCGAGCGAAAAGAAAAGCAGATAATTTTTGTAGGAAGATTAGAGTATACACAAAAAAGAATCGAAAGAATTTTAAATGTCTGGGGCAAAATACAATCTGAATATAAAGACTGGGAATTAACCATAGTCGGAGATGGTCCTGACATACTAAGACTAAAAAATATTACTGAAAATAAAAATATTCAGTCTGTTAAGTTTGTAGGTTTTCAAAACCCAAAAAGCTTTTATGAGAAAGCCTCAATTTTGTTACTGACATCAGATTATGAAGGTTTCCCACTTACGATAACAGAGAGTATGAACTTTGGTGTTATTCCTATTGTCTATGGTAGTTATAGTGCCGCATACGACATTATATCTGACAACTATTCAGGTATGATATCCAAGCCAAACAATGGATTTGACGAGGAAGACTTTACAAACAAGTTGAAAATGCTTTTGTCATCGGTAACTAAGCGGAAAGATTTTTCTCTAAATGCTCTAAATGACAGTAGGAGATTTTTACTAAACAACATTTACGAAAAATGGGAAAAGATCTTGTGACAGATGAAATAACTGTTATAATGCCGGCATATAATGCTGAAAGATTGCTTCCTGCAACTTTGGATAGCATTTTGTTGCAAACTTATAAAAACTGGCATTTAATAGTAGTGAATGACGGCTCCACAGATAAAACTGCGGATATATTAGATGAATATTCTTCCAAATATAAAAACATTGAATATATTACAATCAAAAATACAGGATCGGCAAGGATTCCAAGATTAAAAGCAGCAAGTTTGAGTAATAGCGAATGGATCTGCAACATTGATTCAGATGACATTATTGAATCAACTTATTTGGAAAAATTAGTAATACAGGCAAAGAAGACAAATTCAGATATAGTTTCTCCAACCATGCATTACACAACTTTTGAAGGTGAAGTCTTTAACCAAGTACCAGATAAAGGGTTTGACTTCAATCAAGTTCTGACAGGAAAAGATGCTGCTTTTCTAACCTTTAAACAAGGTTCTGGTTCTATGATTGCATGCAATGGAATGCTTTGCAGAAAGGAATTGTATGATGAACTTCTAAAAGATGTAACCTCATCTTCCTATGTATATCAAGATGAAGTGGATTTTTTTTTTATATTACTCAGAGCCAATCGTGTTGCGTTCAGTGACGCAAAATATACATATTTTAAAAATGACAATAGTGTAACCCATACTCCCCGAGTCAAAACTTATGATAAGTTACTGACGGAAATTAAATATAACCAATTAATAAAAAGAGAATATACTGACAATTCAATTATTCGTTTGGGAAATGCTCGTTTTCTTCAAACTCTGTTTGCAAGAAGAATTAAATATTTGAAAGAAAAACATCAATTTAATAAGACTCAACAGGAAGAAATAAATCAGATGTTTAGGATGGCTTTTCATCACATAGACTTAAATGCACGCTATCCTTTGATGAAAAAAATAATGTTTTCATTTGGTTTCCAATTCTTTAAATTAAGTGTAGGCATAATTCATGGCATCAAGCGTTAGTTCAAAAAAACAAAAAAGCGCATTAATATGGAATGCAGTTGAAAGATTTTCAACTCAAGCTATTCATTTAATATTAAGTATAATCATAGCACGTCTATTAAATCCTTCAGATTATGGCTTGGTTGCTATGGTGTCAATTTTTATGGCAATAGCGCAAACTCTGATAGATAGTGGTTTCTCGAATGCTCTTATACAAAAACAAAATCGTACGGAAGTTGACTTCTCAACAATATTCCATTTTAATAATTTTGCATCATTATTTCTCTATATTGTTTTATATTTTGGTTCAATTCCAATTTCAAAATTCTACGATTCTTCTGAACTGATACCGGTTCTTAGACTATTTGCTTTCAATCTTATAATTCAAGGATTATCTATCATACAACAGACCCAATTGATAATAGAACTTAGATTTAAAGATAAAGCTAAAATATCCCTTGTTGCGGTTATTATCAGTGGAATATGCGGCATAATAATGGCTTATAATGATTTCGGACCATATGCGTTGGTTTGGCAGATTATAATAATGAATGCTATTACAACGATTGGGATATGGATAATGAAACCATGGAAACCGATGCTGGTATTCTCCTTAAGTTCATTTAGAACGTTATTCAAATTCAGTTCCAAAATTATGATAGGAGGATTGTTGCACAGTGTATATACTAACATTTATTCTCTTATAATCGGAAAAATATACAATAGCGCAGCATTGGGGCTTTACACAAAGGCAAATAATTTAAGTAAAACACCTTCTTTACAAATTGCAACCATTATCGATCAGGTTTCATATCCTGTATTATGCGGATTACAAAACGATAGTGTTCAACTTAAAACAATGTTTTTTAAATATTTACGCCTATCATCATTTATTATAACCCCAATAATGATTCTTTTATGCTGCCTGGCAAGACCTTTGGTTATTATACTGTTAGGTACTAAATGGGAAGCAATGATAATTTTTCTACAAGTTCTAAGTTTGGCTTACATATTGGAACCTGTTCAGAAATTTAATTGGCAATTGTTGAATGTTCATGGTCGTTCTGACTTGTCTCTTAAGTCTGAAGTAGTAAAAAAAATAATCAGTATATCTCTTCTGCTAATAGCTATTCAATTTGATGCGATTTATGTCGCACTGTCTTTATTGATATATTCGGTTTGTGATGTAATTATCATTATATATTTTGTGAGACAAATAACAGATATCAGCTACAAGGAAGAAATTAGGCAATTAAAGCCTTTTTATATTGGGGGACTCCTAATGTGTTTGTTGATATATTTAACAATTTGTCTTATCAGTAATGTATATATATCATTTATTGTCGGTCTATTAGTAGGCTTGGTAACGTATGCCATTATTTGTAGACTATTTAATTGTCCTGAACTTAAACACATATCTAAAAAATTATGATTCATATAGTATGTGGAATTGACGACAAATTTGTAATGCCATGTGGAGTTCTTATGTCTTCCGTTTTTGAAAATAACAAGAATGAGCAAATTGAATTTCATGTTATTACGGCAGGACTGAAAAACGAAAGTACCAACAGCTTGCAAAAGATTGCAGACAACTATAACCAAAGGCTTTCGTTTGTAGTTGTTGATGAAGTTGTTTTTAAAGATTGTCCCACAAACACGTATATAAGCGCAGCGGCATACAACAGGATTCTTGCAGCAAACATTCTACCCCCAGATATGAAAAGATGCCTTTATCTGGATGCAGATATGATTGTAACCAGAAATGTAAGAGATTTATATAATGTCAATATGGATAATGCGGCAGTAGGAGTTGTAATTGACCAATCCGGTGATGACATAAGACACTTTAACAGATTGGGTTATAGTAGAGAAAAAGGTTATTTTAACTCTGGACTGCTTTTAATGGATTTGGAAGTATGGAGAGAAAAAGAATTACCCAATAAGGTACTTGAATATATCGATTCGCATAAAGGCAATTTGCAATTCCATGACCAGGATGCATTGAATGCGGTTCTATATGACGATACCTATTATCTTCCTATGAAATATAATTCGCAATTCTCATTCCTATACAAAAATCCATATATTGACAAATCACGCTGGCAAGATATGTACGAGGCAGCGGAACACCCGGTAATCATACATTACACAAATAAAATCAAACCTTGGCATAGAGAGTGTATACACCCTTATAAAGATATCTGGTTTGAATACTATAAGAAAACTGAATGGGGAAAGAATAAATTAAGGGTATATTCTAAAAAGGGATATATGAAGATTCTCATTAAAGAGTTTCTAAACAAATGCGGAATAAGAAAACTTAATCCACCAACTATGCTTAGAGAAGAATTTTATAAATTTTATCAACATTAGAAATGGACAATATAAATACATCTTTGATTGTTAAGTGGTTGAGATTACCAATGGCTTTGTTGGTAATCTTTATTCACATGACACCCCATTTAAATCCACATTTCACCCCTGTTTATAGCATAGACTGGCAATCTTTATCACCAGATAACATATACTCAATTATCGGAATATTTTTCAATAATCTATGCACTGTTGCTGTCCCTTTCTTCTTTTTTACGGCAGTATATTACTTTTTCTTTAACACAGAAAAATTTGATAAAGATACATATAAATCAAAAATAAAAAAACGGATAAAAACGCTATTAGTTCCTTATGTGTTATGGATTATTATAACAATCATTCTGCGCATCTTGTACGGTCTGTACAAAATGTACGTACTTAAACTATCTATTTCAGAACTTCCATCTGATTGTTTAACAATAGATGAAATAACAACACTTTCAAACATTCTAAGTTTTTTTTGGAACTATTTCATAATCAACGAAAATAATACTTTAAATCCATTAGGGCTTTCATCTTATTTAGCAGCTCCTATCAATATCCCATTATGGTTTTTAAGAGACCTGATTATTTTAACTGCAATTTCTCCGTTGCTATATAAAGGTATAAAATATTTAAAAAAATGGGGTATTGCTATATTATTGGCTGCTTTTATCTTAAATATAGAAACCCTACCAGGTATACATGTCAAAGGACTTTTCTTTTTTGTGTTTGGAAGCTATCTGGCTGTTAATAAACTTGATATTCTGGATACTTTCAAAAGTTACAAGTGGCTTATTCCATTATCTATAGCATTACTAATAATGCTTGTCCCTGCCGACAACATGCCTATATCTACGAGTATACGGCATATATATCAAGTAACTGGCATCATTGCTGTTTTCCTTTTAGCCAATACAATGATAAAAAAACTCAAGTATATAAATCAATTTATTTTTAAACACTCGAATGCTTCCTTTTTTATCTACGTTGTACATACTATTCCCATAGTTGTCGCATCTCCTCGGGGTTTTACAAGTTTATTAATTGATAAAACTCTATATATTAGTGATTTATATAAGCACTCAGGGGGGATAAGTTACTTCTTAACTCCGTTTGTATGTCTTTTCGTATGCATAATAATGTATAATATATTGAAGCGTTTTATACCTAAAACAATGGAAGCACTTATAGGTGGAAGATAAAATTTCCTCTAATAATATGACAGATTTAAATACAACAAATACATTAAGTAATCCGCTCAACCGCTGGATAACATACGGTATATGGTTAATGATAACCCTAATTTATATACCTATTCCTGCAGTTCCTGGTACGCTTATTACATTTACGCTATTTATACTTTCATTATACTCAATGAATAATGAAACTAGAGGTTTTGCTCTTATGTGTTTTGCTGCCCCTGTGTTAGGTGCTTTATTCTTTGTTTTGCATATTCCTTTAACGGCTTATTTTATATGTTTATTCTTAGGATTGGTATTTCTAAGGAATTATATAAAATCCAGCCTGAATATAAATGAAGAGTTTATCTATTTTGGATTACTAGTGATTATTTTCCTAATTGCATACCTATATGGACCACAGCATTCTTACAGCAATTTTAAACTGATTTATATCATTTCGATTGGATTTTGTTCTATTATATACTGGAAAGTTTATTGCCAATCACCAAAACTACAATCTTTAGTACTTGCTCAGTTTTTATGCCTGATAAGTTTACTGTTTATATATATTGCTTTTGACTTTTATCCGTTTAAACATCCTGCACATATTTTTGATTTGGATTTCTTTAGGAGTTCATTTTCTTTTATAAAGAAAAGCACAGATATGGTTTTGACTTACCATTCTGTTGGAATACCTGCAATGATGGGGATTGCTTTGATTTTAAGTTCTTTTGAACTATCTAAACTACGAAAAAGGAATGTTGTAACACTATTGCTACCTCTTATAATTTTATTATTGATAGCACAAGCACGGCAGGCAATATTTGGAACTTTCATAATCTTGTTTATCCGCTTGATTATAGATACCAGAATATCACTTGATAAAAAAATTTGGTTTTCTGTAATATTGGCTTTTGCTTCTTTACTTATTCTTACAAATCTAAAGTCTAAAGCTATTGAGGGTTCTATGAATGCAACTACGCTTAGCCAAAGTCTTAATAGAGACTATGATAATGCTTTCAAGATATTAGAGACAGACTTCATTTTAGGAAAAGGGTTGGGTGGCTTTAGTACAAACGGAGCCAGAGCATATCCACATAATCTGTTTCTGGAATTATTTTGCGAATTGGGTATGGTTGGAACTCTTTTGATTGTTATGATTGTATTTGTGCCATTAGTGGTAAAACCAGATCGATTTCGTTTATTGACTATATCCAACTTTTATGCTCTTCCTTTAATAGTAGCCATATTTATTAGGTCGATGATGAGTTCTGATCTAATTGACAGTATCACTCTCATTACAGCGATTATAGTAATATCAAAAACTCAAACAAACTAATTATGATGAAAAAGCTAATCTATATAGCAGGTGGAAATGTTTCTGTTTTGGAGTCCCAAGTATTGGAACTGCTTAAGTTTTATCACATCAAAGGTATTCCTTTGGCATTGATAATGGGATATCGTAATACCAATGAAAAAGGGGAAATTGAAAAGAAACTATCCAATTATTCATTTTTGGATGTCGTATGGTTTAAATCATATCCTACATATCAAATATTCGAATTTCTGACTATCCGAAATATTTTTTCGGCTGTAAAGAAAGTAAAAGATTGGGAAAATTCATTTTTTCATGTAAGAAGCGAGCATCTTGGCTACCTTATAAAAAAAATGGTTATAGATCAAAGACTTAATAATCGAATTTTAATCGATATCAGGGGGGTAGTTTATCGGGAAATCGAATTTAAGTATATGCGGTGTTCCGGTATTCGCAAGTTATTGCTGAAAGTTCAAGCTAATTATTATCAATTTTTCTACAAAAGACTGTTTGACAGTAGAATCGTTAGCCAAATTGTCATTTCTTCAGTTTCAACACCAATCAATGAGTATATCCGGAAAAACTATTCAAATTGTAAATACAGATTATGTGTTCACCCCAATATTGCAGGAAAAGTGATGGAATTCTCTGTTTCCTATAGAAATGAAATAAGGAACAGATATGATATTAAAGATAATGAATTGCTTGCAATTTGCCTAAGTGGAGGAGATTCGCTTTGGCAACAAGATAAAAGTAACATCGACACCCTAATATCTAAAGGCATTAGGGTTATCTCCTTATCTAAAAAGGTTTTTGACAATGAGAAGTGCATTAGCCTTTTCGTGCCATTCCAAGACGTTCCAAAATATCTTTCCGCAGCTGACATAGGAATACTTTGGAGAGATAGAACATTTATAAATTATTCTGCCTCACCATCTAAATTAAGTGAATTCGCTGCTTCCGGATTATTTATAATCCATAACGGCAGTGTCAATATTGCAGAAGAATATATTGAAAAATATGGCGCAGGGGTGATTATAGAAGATATGAGTAATTTAAATACCAATCAAATAGAACTGATCAAACAGCAAAACAGAATCAAAAATGCAATATCAGGGCAAAATATGTTTGGTGTAAATGCTATAGGAAACTCATACATCAACCTTTATAAAACTTTTTAAAAATCAAGAATAATGATTCGTCCATTATATTTTCACAATCCAAATCAGGAAGGGTTTGAGGCAATTATTAAACATTTACATTCAAAGAACTATAAATTCATCAGTATTGAAGAACTTTATAGCCGATTGGAAAAGAATGATACCAAAGGAAAATTGGCATATATATCATTCGATGATGGCTGGCAAGGTAATTTAAAGTTGATTCCAATTATAGAGAAGTACAATGTTCATATAACAATATTTATTGCCGTTAATCCGATAATGTCAGGCAACTTTTGGTGGGAATTCGTTGCAAAAAAAGTTGGTTATACACAAATGCAAAATTTTAAAAATCTTCCCCACGATGAGTTTGAAAGTCAACTTAAAAAAATAAAAACAGAAGTTGCTGATTTACAACGATCAACAATGACGATTGATGAGCTTGAGACGATTACAAAACACCCTTTGATATCAATTCAGTCACATACTATAAATCATCCGATTCTTACCAAATTGCCAGATGATCTGTTGGATTTTGAACTTAGTGAATCTCAAAAACAATTAGAAAAAATCACGGGTAAGAGCATTTTCGCTTTTAGCTATCCCAACGGGTCCATTTCTCATAGAGAAATCAACGCTGCAAAAAAATATTATAAAATTGCATTTTCAACAAAGCCGAATAATATCTCGGCAAGTGCAGATTTGTATACCTTACCACGCTATGCACTGACAGGTGATTATATGCGTGATTTGCTTAAGATGTATGGCATCTGGAAATATATAAAGGGATGTTGTGAAAAAATCACAAGAACTTTCAAAGCTTAAATTATAACATATACATACCAAGCAATGAAAATTTTAGTCAATACTCCCAGTTTGAAATTAATGGGAGGAATTGCGAATCATTACAAAGGATTGCGTGCTTTTTGGACGGAAAATGTAATATACAATACTATAGGGAACCGCCTAGTGACGGGTTTTGAACTATACGTCAAAATTGGACACTAATGAATATACGGGCTTTAAAAAACAAGACTAAAACTTATCTTGCCGGAGACTGGTCTGGTGATAAGGCTGCCATTGATAAATTGCACGAATGGAATGAGGGAAATCGTTGGAGTCTTCATTTCATTGATGTACACAACTTGACACAATCTAGAGATAACAGTAACAACTGCAATATAAAAACTTCACTGAGAATGAGAATGGGAATTTCAAAGACTTTCGTTCTTATTATTGGTGAACATACTAAATCTCTGAGGAGTGGTGCTTGTTATTTATGTAAATGGTATAGGGAAAATTCTTGTTTGTTGAGACATTCTGTAGATAATCGTAGTTATGTGGACTATGAGTGCGATATGGCGATTAAAGAAAATGCTAAGATTGTGATACTTTATAATTCTATCATTGTAGACCGAAACAAATGTCCAGAAATGCTACGGAACAAAGGAATCTATAAGCCTATGAAGAAATTTAACTTTAATACTTGGAATGTGGAGTGGGATTATCAGACTGTGAAATCTGCAATCAATGATTAATGATATGCTTAATAATGTAAAAATATTTATGCTGAGTAACTACAATTTCTTTCTTAAGCAAGTAGCGTTGGCAATGGGTACCATTTCTTGTATCCTGACAATCTTTATCGGTATATGGCCGCGATTTAATTGTAGTTGTATGTGGGGGTGCTGCCTATTTGCTTCTATTGCTTGGGGCTTCAGTTCAATAATACCAGGAAAAGAAATCAGGATAGATTTTATTCGCAGACGTAGAATTCGTGTGAAGGTGGGTGATCTATTTGATACAGAATGTGGAAGTATCGTGGTCATTCCGGTGAATAACTATTTAGACACTCAGTTGCAACATGATGTGATAGGTCCGCGTACTGTTCATGGACTGTTTATACAGCATTATCGTGATAAATATCCGAGAAAGAATTTAGATGATGAAATAACCAATGCAATATCAAGAGATGGTATCCTCTCATCGGGAAGCGTTGCGTCTCGTAGAAATGTAAGTGGCAAACTTAATAAATATCCGTTAGGAACAGTTGTCCGTTTGTTTGAGGAAGACAAACAGTACTATCTTGTGGTGGCGACAGAGTTTGATGAAAACAACCATGTGATTTATCAGCCAGAGAAATATACTTATATGCTGCTTACTATGATGGAGAAGATAAACACCTATAATAGCGGTCATCCTATCTATATGCCTATTATTGGTTCCGGACAGACCGGGCTAAATCTTTCCAAACAAAAAACATTATGTCATATTTTGCAATGTTTCAGTTTGGTGGACCATTATGTAACTATGGGTGGAACTACCATTGTAGTTCATAAAAGTGATACGAAATTTATATCCTTAAATAAGGTAAAGTATGAGTTTAACAATTTAGGAACATAAAATATGGGAACTTATAGAAATGGCACATACGTGGCCTTTGATGGACAGGGAGAAGTAAATCCTGTCAATAGCGACTTGCATAATTTTGAATTGCTAAAAGCATGGCAAGCAAATGACAATGTTCGTTTTAATTTTGTAAATAGTCATGAGAAAACTTATAGTGTGAGAGACTCAAGTAGTTTGGAAACATTGAAAGCGAGATTGAAAGAACGAATGGCTAATTCTAAGAATATGTTGGTTATAGTTTCTTCTCAAACAAATAAAAACAGAGGGTTGTTGAATTGGGAGATACAGCAAGCTGTTGAAGTTTATAAATTACCGATTATCGTGGCGTATGTAGGTTTACAGTCTTTAAATAGTTTTAGTCTAAACCTTTACTATAACTGGTTACCTTCTAAGTTGCGTGAGTACGTTAATAGCAACACTGCAAAAGTAGCACATACCCTCTTTACACAATTCAAGATTGGAGGAGCAATTAATTACTATTCTGTAGTAACTCCAACGATGCCTATAAATAGTATGGAGATATATTGATATAAACATTCTGTTTGTCATGAAAATTCTAATAAATACATCCTCCTTAAAATTAATGGGCGGAGTTGCGAGTCATTACAAAGGATTGCGTGCTTTTTGGACGGAAAATGTAATGTATAATACCATCGGAAAACGTAATGCAACAAAATGTGGCAGTGGAAAATATTGGTTACTTTGGGACTGTTTGAAATTTATATTCCGGTTGTTGACATTTCGTCCGGATGTCGTATTAGTTAATCCATCTTTAGGAACTTCTGCATTAAAACGTGATTTTTTTTTCTTAAATGTTGCTCATGCTCTTGGCTTTAAGGTAGTCGTGTTTATTCATGGTTTTAATTGGGATTATGCGAAGACTATCAATAAGAAATGGGTGGTACGTCATTTTAATAAAGCCTCACTGATTTTTGTGTTGGCAAATGCCTTTAAAGAGGAAATGATGTCATGGGGGGTTACTTCGCCAATAAGTCTTACAACAACTAAAGTTGATGATGCCTTGCTCGAAAATTTCAACCCTATGAAGGATAAGACTTTCAGCAGCAAAAACATCTTGTTCTTGTCAAGAATAGAAAAAGCAAAAGGAGTTTATGAAGCTGTAGATGCCTTTGCCATTTTAAAACAAAAGTACAGCGACTTGACTCTGACTTTCGTTGGTGATGGATCGGAACTTAAACCTCTGAAAAAATATGTTGCTGACAAAGATTTGTCTGATGTAATATTTACGGGCAGACTGGCTGGTGAAGCCCTTAAGAATGAGTATAAAAACGCATTATTATTATTATTAACGACTCATGGAGAAGGAATGCCAACGGTAGTTCTTGAAGCAATGGCTTTCGGCTTGCCGATCTTGACAAGGAATGTCGGCGGTCTTGTTGACTTTTTCCAAAACGACAAAATGGGATTTATAACGGACTCCCTTGAACCGAAAGATTTTGCCGATGCAATGGTTCCGTACATAAAGGACAAGGAGTTGGCACGAAAGGTCGGCGCATATAATGCACAATACGCCAAAGAACATTTTATGGCGTCAAGCGTTGCAAGGCAAATTGAAAACACAATAAAAGAAACTATAAGACTATGAAACTGTCAAGAATTAAGAAACTTATCTTCCTTCATTTGCAGCATTTGCCAATGAAGTCAAGGGGGTGGAGACCAACGCTTTGTAAATGGGGGGGGGTAAACATCAAATGCCCTAAAAAGACCTTCATCGGAGAGGACGTTATTTTCGACACAAATTATCCCGAAGATATTGTCATTGAAGAGGGCGTGCGCCTGACTGTCGGCGTCCGGATTGTAACGCATTTCATGAACCCGAAGACAGGCAGTTATGACCGCGGTCAAGTGCATGTTGGCAAAGGAGCCTACATTGGCATGGGAACAATGGTTGTCAAGCCGGTCACAATCGGAGAAGGGGCAATCGTAGGCGCCGGGGCAATAGTGACGAAAGATATACCGTCAAACGAAGTATGGGCAGGAAACCCCGCCCGCTTTATCAGAAAACGATAAAATTATGCCAAACGCAATATTTTTTTACAGAATACAGAGGTGGTTATACTTACACCACATTCCATTTTTACCTAAATTAATTCAACTATTAATTTTTCTGATTTACAACACTAAAATTACTGCTGATTCAAAAATCGGTAAAGGATCTTATTTTGTTTGTAAAGGAATTAGCACTGTACTAATCCCAGGAACGGAAATTGGAGAAAACTGCGTATTAGGTTTACGATTCTCAACAGTAAGAAAATTTCCATATAAAAACGTTCCTAAAATTGGCAATAACGTTTTTATCGGTCCAAACGTTGTAATCTGTGGACCAGTAGAAATTGGTGATAACTGTATTGTTGCAGCTAATTCGTTTGTTGATAAATCATTAAGGGGGGGGGTAATTGTTGCAGGCTCTCCTGCTAAAATAATCGGATATACTAAAGACTTAAACTATAATATTTCTTCAAATCAAAAAGATTTAGATGGAATAGCACCATATCTGCAACCAAAAGAGTAAATCAAAAGTTGCAATCGGATATAGTTTTAAAAGGATAAAACTATGTTGAATGCAATCTCTTTTTATCGGGTATCAAGGTGGCTGTACTTGCACCACATTCCTGTACTGCCAAAATTGATAACATTGCTTATTTTCCTAATTTACAACAGCAAGATTCCATACCAGGCAAAGATTGGCAGAGGGTCAACTTTTGGATACGGAGGTATGGGTGTTGTTATCCATTCTAAATCAATTATAGGGGTAAACTGCACTATATGTCAGCAAGTTTCCATAGGGGGGTAATTCAAGATTTCCAGAAGTACCAGTGATAGGTAATAATGTTTATATTGCGAAAGGTTCTATCGTTATGGGTGGTATAACAATCGGAAACAATGTTACAATAGGAGCAAACGCAGTCGTAACCAAACCAATTCCCGATAATGCTATCGTTGCAGGCGTACCCACCAAAATTCTAAGGACTAAAGAATAACATAATATGCATAAAGTTATCAACTCTTTTCGCTTGCTGAAGGAGTATTGCGAGAATGAGGGGTTCAAGGGTTGGGATCCCTATGACGGACTTAACTCGAAGGTTTTTCAGGCGTTGCCGTTCCTGAAGAAGTCGGCAATCTGCCGCCTGGTTGTTATCCAAGGATTTAAGCGCTGCCCAGTCAATCTCCGCAGGCTTGCGCTTGTCCCCAAGGAATATAATGCCAAGGGCATCGGGCTTTTCCTTTCCGGTTACTGCAACCTATATAATGCAGTTAAGGCAAACCCCAAACTTGCGGAAAGCCTCGGCTCTCCCGATTCCCTGAAATCACGGATTAACGAACTGGCTGAACTGTTGATCTCTCTACAATCAAAAGGTTACAGCGGTGCTTGCTGGGGATATAACTTTGACTGGCAGGCTCGCAGACTTTTCCTTTTCCCAAAGTTTACTCCAACCGTTGTTGCGAGCAATTTCTGTGCAACCGCTCTTATGGAAGCATACGAAATTACCAGAGAGAAAAGGTTTCTTGAAATCGCTCTCAGTGCGGCACATTTCGTTATCAACGACCTTCACCGCACGGAATATAAGGACGGATTCCTATTCTCTTACAGCCCGTTGCAGGGAAACGACACTGTCTTTAACGCCTCACTGCTCGGCTCAAGGCTGCTTAGTTTTTGCTACAAGTACACAGGCAACGAGGAATACTGCGAACTTGCAGAGCAAAGCATAAAGGCATGCTGCTCAGGTCAAAAGCCAAACGGTGCATGGGTATATGGCATGCTACCCGTTCAGAGTTGGGTTGACAGTTTTCATACAGGCTATAACCTTGATGCGCTTATTGCATATCAGGAGCTGACAGGCGACAATAAGTATCGCAAATATATTGAGAAGGGCTTTGAATATTATATTCAAAACTTCTTTGAAGCCAACGGAATGCCAAAATACTACGACAACCGCACTTATCCCATCGACATTCACTGCCCGGGGCAGTTGCTCGTAACGCTCGCAAGGTTGCACAAGATCGAAGAATACAAGGAAATTGCAGAAAAGGTCATTGATTGGACTATCCGCAATATGCAAGACCGGAAAGGCTATTTCTACTACCAGTTAAAGCCGGGGATAAGTTCAAAAATATCATATATGCGTTGGAGCAATGCGTTTATATTTAATGCTATGAGCCATTATTTACTTGCCGAATAATATTTTAATCTTATGGATAAAGTTTCATTAAACGGGGTCGAAATATTCCCTTTCGACTCCGAACAGCAACTATTGCATTATGTGGACACGCATAAGGGCATATTGGTAGCGATCAATGCAGAAAAGATATTGCATGCCACGGAACAGACACGTGCCATTATCAATCGAAATATTGGGTATTGTGATGGAGCCGGTGCACAAATGGCTTTAAAGCAGAAAGGTTATAAAGATGCCTGTAAGATTCCCGGATGTGAACTATGGCTAAAGATTATTACTCGCTTTTACAAGGAAAAGACATTCTATCTGGTTGGTGGAAAACCGCAAATCGTAAATGAGACCGTAGAGAAACTGTGTTCTGAATATCAGGATATCCGAATAGTGGGTTATCGTAACGGCTATATCAAGACGGATGAAGAGAAACGACGATTGATAGACGATATTGTGGAGAAGAAACCGGATGTGGTATTCGTGGCTATGGGGTCGCCAAAGCAGGAATTGCTGATGGAGGAGATACAGCAACGGCATCGCGCTATCTTCCAAGGCTTGGGTGGCAGTTTCGATGTCTATACAGGTCATGTGCAGCGCGCACCGAAATGGTGGGTGGAGCATAACCTGGAATTTGCTTATCGCTTGATAAAAGAACCCAAAAGAATTAAACGTCAGATCCACTTGGTGAAATATGCTTGGTGGCTGATGAAGAAAAAATTATAAACAGAGGATATATGAAGAAAGTGATGTTGGTCTTCGGCACCCGTCCGGAGGCAATCAAGATGGCTCCGCTGGTGAAAGAATTCCAGAAACAGCCAAAACGGGTAGAGACTGTGGTGTGCGTAACCGGACAGCATCGGGAAATGCTGGATCAGGTGTTGAAGATATTCGACATCAAACCGGATTATGATTTGAATATCATGAAGCAGGGACAGGATCTGTATGATGTGACCGCTCGTGTGCTGACCGGTATGCGTGATGTACTGAAAGAGGTAAAGCCCGATGTGGTATTGGTACATGGGGATACTACCACTTCTACAGCTGCAGCTTTGGCTGCTTTTTATCAACAGATACCGGTGGGACATGTGGAAGCTGGTTTGCGTACACATAATATTTATAGCCCATGGCCGGAGGAGATGAATCGGTTGTTGACGGGGCGTCTGGCGACCTATCATTTTTCTCCCACTCCGTTAAGTCGTAATAATCTGATTAAAGAGAGCGTTGATGACCGCAATATCATTATAACTGGTAACACAGTGATTGATGCACTTTATTGGGTAGTGGATAAAATCAAGAACAACAAGGAGCTAGATAATGAATTGGAAGATATATTGAGCAAAGCGGGTTATGATGTAAACCGCTTGAACAATGGCAAGAAGCTGGTATTGATTACGGGGCATCGTCGTGAGAATTTTGGTGACGGATTTATCAATATGTGTACAGCTATTAAAGATTTGACGGTTAAATATCCAGATTTGGATTTTGTTTATCCTATGCACTTGAATCCTAATGTACGCAAGCCGATTCATGAGGTGTTCGGGGAGAATCTGTCCGGCTTAAAAAATATGTTCTTCATTGAACCATTGGAGTATTTGAGTTTTGTGTATCTAATGGAGAAGAGCAGCATCGTATTGACAGATAGCGGTGGCATTCAAGAGGAAGCTCCGGGACTGGGTAAACCGGTATTGGTGATGCGTGATACCACGGAGCGACCAGAAGCATTAGATGCCGGAACGGTGAAACTGGTAGGTACGGACTATAATAAGATTGTAAACGAAGTATCATCTTTGATTGATGATAAAGCAGCTTATGAAAAAATGAGTAAGGCTGTAAATCCGTACGGTGACGGATTAGCCTGCGGACGTATTGTAAATGCATTGTTATATAGGATATAAGCTGAGCTATGAAGCTGATACTGAAAAAATATTTTTACAAATCGAAATACTTGTTATTACTTATGGTTTGCATTACCAAGAGCTAATAAACTTAAAGTGAAAGTTTTTTCTGGAGTTGAACTTCATTATCGGGACTTGTTTCATGGTAAGATATACGAATTGTTGCAAAAACTAACATCGGGTATAAAATGAAGAATGATAAACGAAAAAAGGAAATTTTTCGGTGGATATTCCTCGGAGGACTTTTGTTGTTTGTGACTTTTCCTGTTTTTACGCAGTAAATACAAGAATGAGTGGATTGATTTATGTGCCGAGCACGGACATAGATGATGGAGGAAAAACTCGCATAGGTGGTCACTTTTTCAGAAAAGAGTTCCTGCCCGATGTCAGCTTGAATTCGTTAGGAAAGTGGATGTATCATACAGGCAATCATTTTTTGAGCATCATTCCTTTTTCATAGATTGAGCTGGAATTATTTGTACTATACAGAAAAAATTAAAAGACAGCAATATAGATAATATGGATTTTGATCACAAGAATTGATATTTATCTAAAAGAATCAGGCCTATCAAAGAAAACGAATGATGATCATGTATTGCTATTGGAAGTAATGATCACATTACGACGAGTGACAAGGTGAAAAGAGATGATTGGCCGGATAATAGAAGAACCATATTGGGGAACTATTATGTTGCTGCCACTAAATATACGAAAAAAAACATATCATAGGTTTCTATGTCACCTACCGAAAATGAAAACGTGATTACAATTAAATGGAATGGAGTGGCAGACTGTATGACTTATCAGTCCTCTTTGCAAAACGGGAAATATTCTTCGGAAGGTATATGCTTTTACATCAACCTACTGTAAAATACTAATCAAGAAAATAATAAGGATGCCTACAGTCGTTGTCCGTTTTGAGACTTGTAAGAAAGCCATAGGGTACGGTACGGTTTATTACCGTATCTACAAAGGACATAACCGACGTATGGAATTTTCTTCCCACCTTCACCTACCAACTTCTTCTTGGGATGAAACCACAAAGACAATCCGGGGAGAGCATCCCAAAGCCTGTCTCTTTCGTGCTCAGATGGAAGCGGATCTTCGGCTTTTGAACCGGATTATAACGGAAGATGTTACCGGTCGACTGACAATGGGCGATATGATAGCCCTCTTTAAACATCAAAGGACAATAATCAAATGAACTTTTGACTTGTAAGTCAATAGGATGGTACCGTCTTTGACAGATTGCTATCACCGTCTAGGTTTTCAGGTAACAGAATCCGAAGATGGATTACGGATAGGCTTCAAACCGGGAATGGCACATGCTATCGTGAAGGAGATTTGGAACGAGCAGCCTTTGACCCGTTCGGATGTTGAAAGGTTTTATGAAAAGCTTTCTTCACTGAACAAAGGATATCGAAATCTCTATTTCAGGATCGTGGCGCACGGTGGATTCCTGCCGGAGGCATTGGACTTTGAACTGCACGGGCTGACCGTTTCGGATGAAAGCTATATTGAAAGCCTCTTGTCCGGAAGACATGTGGAGCTTTATCCGCATAACGAAGCGGCTTACAGGGCGATCATGCGGGGATTCAAACAACACCGTATCGGTACGGTCGTGCAGGCTACCGGAACAGGGAAATCCTATTTGCTGGCACGCTATATCGCAGATCATGCAAAGGAAAATATATTGGTCTTTGCTCCGAACATCACGATTCTGGATGAGATCCGGAAAGCCGTCGGATTCTCCATTCCGCAAGTGACGTACCGGACATTCCAGTCACTGATTCGTAACCGGGAGGACAATGGGTTGTTACGGGCAGATCATATTCTTATTGATGAATTCCATCATTTCGGGGCGGAAATTTGGGGAAGTGCCTTGCAGGAAGTGATAGAAAACAATCCCTGTGCCTATGTCCTGGGAACATCGGCAACGCCAATCCGTCCGGAAGGAATGATCGATACGGTGGATCTTTATTTCGAAGGAAATTTGTTTTATGAACTTACCTTGCCGCAAGCTTGGTATTACAATATCTTACCAGTGCCGATCCTGGTACAAAGTGCTTACGGGCTGGACAACGAACTGGATCGGCTGCAAAGAAAGCTGGAACGCAGCGGTTGTTCAGTCCGCCGGAGAGAGCGCATCCAAAAGAAACTGGACCTGGCGCGGGTCGATTTCAAAGGTGCTTTGGGCGCGTCGTCGGTGATCCGGAAGTTCCTACCCGAAAGCGTACGCAAACTGCTGGTTTTCTGTCGCGACCTGGCCGATCTCAGACAGATGGTGCCGGAAGTGTGCGACTGGCTCACACAGGCAGGCCGATCGATTACGCCATTTGAAATCCATCATGCGCAAAGCGAGCAGGAGAATCAGCGGCTGTTGGCCGCTTTCCGAGAAGAGTCGGACCGGTTACACGTACTCTTTTCCGTCAATATGCTGATCGAAGGATTGCATGTCGAGGGAGTGGATGCCGTCTTGTTCCTGCGGCGCACCGAATCTTACATTGTCACCCTGCAACAGCTGGGGCGCTGTCTGGATGCCGGAAGCGGGAAACAGCCGGTCGTCTTGGATTTCGTGAATAACCTGTCGGGTAAATCGGTCTACGACGTGATGGCGTGCCACTGGGAGCGACTCTCTTATCTTCCATCGCCCCACGGATTTGAAAGAACAACCTCGTTCCTCGCTACCGGCTATTTGTCGGATATCCGGCTCCGCATCGAAGAGATCCTGGCCGAGCTGGAACCATGGCAGATTATGTACGAGCGGCTGGTCGAGTTCCACCGGGAAGAGAACGACTGGCCTTCAGTGACGGAAGGGAAACTGGGCCTTTGGTGCAACACGCAACGCATCGCCTACAAACGAGGCTGTCTTGCCAAGGAACGGTGCGACCAGCTTGATGCAATCGGTTTTGAGTGGAATCAGCTCGACTCCAAATGGATGAGGGAATACCATGCATTGAAAGTCTTCTTTGATACCTGCGGACGCTGGCCCAAACGTGAAGACGGCCCGCTTGCGACCTGGTGTTATACCCAGCGGGAAAGACGGAAGGATGGACGTTTGAGCAAAGAGCGCATCCGGGCTTTGAATGAGATAGGCTTTGTCTGGAATCAGAACCTCCAAGGGGAATGGATGAAGAACTACGAGGAGCTGAAGTCTTTTGTCAGAAAATATCGGCGTTTCCCTAAATCGACGGAAGGGAATTTGGGCGGATGGTGCCATACACAACGGAAAATGCGTAAACAGGGAAAGTTACCCAATGACCGCCGGCTCCTGTTGGATAAAATAGGATTTGTCTGGTCGGCGGAACAGGTCTGGCAAGGCAACTTCGAACAATTGTGCCTGTTCCATAACCTGCAAGGACGATGGCCGGGATGCCGTGAAGGAGCATTGGGACGCTGGTGTACCATTCAAAGACGGGATTACCGCAAGGGGAACATGTCAGACGAGCGAAAAGCACAATTGGAAAGAATCGGTTTCCCTCTTGCCTGATATGGAATATATTCGATTCTATCCGTTATGAAAGTTGTCTATTCAATTATAATCAACATTGGAACAGTGTCTGTCATTACCCGGATTTGGAACTGCCAGCATACGGGTGGAACCAACTGATAAAACCGGAATAAGACCAATCTCATAAAGTAAATCGTTATTGATTCATCCCAATATGGAAGCCCTTGTCTGAAGCCGGTTATCGGAGAAGACAGGGGCTTCTTCTATATTTTATAAATGAATTATAGATAACTATTACACTGGCTTAACGAATCCGTTACAAATCCTTGGTGGTTTAAAGTGAGTGTTTACGTAAAATGAAAATATTTATGGTAGCAAGGAAAGTTTCATTACAGCATAAGGTTCTTTTAGGGTATATGATATTGATCATGGCTGTTTGCGGCATGGTTTCCATCTTGTTATACGAACGGAGCCGCATGCGTGAGATAAAAACGGAAACATCGGAGATACGCAGGATACGCCATGACATCAGTACGGCGCATCGCTATATCACGGAGCTTGCCACCTATGGAGAGTCCGTCATTGTCTGGGAGGATACCGATTTTCGTGAGTATCGCAGAAAACGCTTGCAAACGGACAGCTTGTTACAAATATTGAAAGTGAGTTGTGGCACGTTCGTCCTGCCAAAGCAGATAGACTCCCTATGTCATTTATTGGAAGCTAAGGAGATACATCTGCTCCGCATTATGGAGACCATTACCAGACAGGGGGAAGCGGACAGCCTGCTCGCAAATCGTCTGCCTATTGTTATCAGGGAAGCGGTTCGTACCCGGACAGTCACCCAAAAGAAAAAAGGGATTGCCGGTTGGTTCGGAGGGAAAAGGAGCGTACAGGTCTTCGAGCCATCGAAAGGACTGCAAGATTTGAATGAGAAGCTGATCGCCATGCAAGAGGAACGTGAACGCCGGATAGACATGTATACCGACAGTCTGCGCATACAGAATAAGGCCTTGAACCGGAAGTTGCAAATACTCATCACCCATCTTGACGGGCAAGCGCAGGCGGCGTTCATCAGTCGTGAGGAAAAAATCACGGAAGCCGGAGATTTTTCTTTCAAACTGTTTGTCTTGGTAATCGTCTCTGCTTCCTCCTTGCTATTCATCTCGTTCCTGATCATACGGCATGACATCAGGAAAGAAAGGGAAGGGCGGGCACAGCTCCAAAGGATAAACCGTGAGAACGAGGAACTGCTCGGTATGCGTAAACAGATCATCCTGACCATCTCGCACGATATACGAGGACCATTGGGTAATATCAACAACTGCGTGGAACTGGCCTCGGAAACCCGTGAAAAGAAAAAACGGGAAGGCTATCTGGAGAACATCCGCCATTCCTGCCGCCATATACTGAATCTGGTGAACAACCTGATGGATGTTTATAAGATCAATGAGACCAAGGATACCCGTAACGAGGTTCCTTTCCGTCTAAACAACTTGCTTGACAACATATCGAAGGAATATGCCCGCAAAGCGGGTGGCCGGGCCTTGCTGTTCGAGCACCGGCATAAGAATGTCGGTGATATTACAGTGAGAGGAGACGCAGACAAATTGGAACAAATATTGGACAATCTGCTGACAAACGCCATCAAGTTCACCCTGTCGGGTACGATCCGTTTCCATACCGAGTACATGGCGGGAAGATTATATGTGGAGGTCGGTGATACCGGTATCGGTATGGACGAGGAGACATTGGAACGTGTCTTCCGTCCGTTCGAGCGTGCGGCGCAGGAGATAAACTCGGAAGGTTTCGGTCTTGGGCTTTTTATCACGAAAGCTCTTGTAAAGGTACTGGACGGAAGCATTGAAGTAGAGAGCCGACCAGGTAAAGGTACAACATTCCGCCTGTCGTTTCCCCTTTCGGAAACGACAGGAGAACCGGAAACAGAGGAGCTTCCGGTACAATCTGCGACGATACTTCCCAAACATGTACTGGTAGTGGATGATGACAGCATCCTTCTGAAAATAACGGAAGACATGCTCGGGCGCAACGGGGTGGAATGCACGACCTGTCAAAATGCAAAAGAAGCCATTCTAGCACTCGACCGCTTGGATTATGATTTGGTATTGACAGATATACAGATGCCCGTGACCGATGGTTTCGGCTTGTTGAGATTACTGCGTAACTCGGATATCGGAAATTCCCGTACCGTTCCGGTCGCTGTCATGACGGCACGGGGGGACGGGGACTCGGGCGTGTATATGAAGTCCGGTTTTTGCGGTTGCATACATAAGCCTTTCTCTTCAAAAGGACTGCTGGCCTTTATCTCCTCCGTTACGGAGGGCAGAAGTGCAGGCATGTCTCCGTTCGACTATTCCCGCCTGATGGAAAGTACGGACGACCGTCGTCATATGTTCGGTCTTGTCGCAAAAGAGTCAGAAAAGGATCTTGCCGAACTGGAGGAGGCTTTAAGAGAAAACGATCGGGAAGCCATGCGGAGGATCGTACATCGGATGGCTCCGGTCTGGGAGTTGTTAGGGGCCAACGATGTACTGTTCGGTTATCGGAAGCTCCTGCATGACAAGACCTCGAGCGACGAGACGGTCAGAGAGTACACGATGAGAATTATGAAACAGATACGGTTACTGATAGACGAAGTAAATAATGAATTAAGAAAGAAAAATGACGGGGATGAAAAAGACTTTATTGATCGTGGAGGACAACCTGATTCTTTGCGATATTCTTGAGAGATGGCTACAGAAAGCCGGTTACAGGGTATTGACGGCCATAGATGAGCCTTCGGCACGCCGGAAAATCAAGGGGAATAACGTGGCGCTGGTACTGACGGATGTCCGCCTTCCCGAAGGGGATGGCATCAGTTTACTGGAATGGAGCATCTCCCAAGGGTTACATATCCCTTTTGTGGTGATGACTGAACATGCCTCCATTGCAGATGCGGTGCGTGCCGTCAAATTGGGCGCAAAGGACTACTTGCCCAAGCCTGTCCACGAGGAGTTACTGATGGAACTGTTACGGGGATTGATCGGTCTGCCAGTTTCCGTTCCCCCGAAGAAATCATTAATGAAAAGGCTTAGCGGGGCGGTCCGGGAGACCGAGCGGATAGCTTGTCGTGTGGCTCCTTTGAATTGTTCCGTCATGATCCTTGGACCGAACGGTAGCGGAAAAGAATCTGTCGCACAGCTGATCCAACAGCATAGCGGGCGTAAGGACAAGCCTTTTGTGGCGGTGAACTGTGGTTGTATCCGGGGGGAACTTGCCGCATCTGAGTTCTTCGGTCACGTGCAGGGGGCATTTACCGATGCGAAAAAGGATACTGCCGGCTATTTTGAGACGGCCAAGGGCGGTACGCTCTTCCTTGACGAGATCGGAAACATGCCTCCCGAAATGCAGACACTGCTGCTCAGGGTATTACAGGAAAGAGTGTATTGTCCAGTGGGCAGCCGCAAAGAACTTGAAGCCGATGTACGGATATTGTCGGCCACCAACGAGGATATGGAGCGTGCCATACGGGAGGGACGTTTCCGGGAGGATCTGTACTACCGTCTCGCCGAGTTTGAGATACGCCAGCCCTCTCTCTCCGAATGCCCGGAAGATATATTGCCACTGGCTGACTTCTTTCGTGAGCAACATTCAGAAGAGATACGTGTGGAGACCTCCGGTTTTACCGAACAAGCCAAAATCTCCATGCTTTCCCACTCATGGCCGGGCAATGTGCGTGAACTTGACAACCGGATAAGACGTGCTGTCCTGTTGGCGGTATCTCCATTGTTAACCCATAAAGATCTGAACCTTAATGCGACCATCTGTAGGACAGGCGAAAAATGTAAAAAAGGCTTGATGGAAGAAGCAGAAGAGAAAGAACTAATAAGGAAGATTCTGGAAGAATGTGGAGGTAAGATCAGTCGTGTGGCGAGAATGTTGGGGATGAGCCGTCCGACGCTATACAAGAAAATGGAAAGGTATGGGTTGAGATAGCATCTTCATCCGTTTCGTTTATACATAAGCCGGCAGATTCCGTTGGAGAAAGTTTTGCAGCCAAGAAGTTTCCAGCGGGCAGACCGGAATTCTCCCGTCAAGGGGATTCCACCACCATAAGAAAGAGGCAGCAGAAAAAGTACTGTCTCATCCACCAGATTATACCGAAAAAGTCCATCGGCATATTCCGCACTTCCTCCATCTCCCACTCCTGCCAGATAAATACAATCCTTGTCATGCTTTTCCTTTACATTCAGCAAGTCCATCAAACCGTAATGGGGGTAGATGTGGAATGTGGCCTGTCGCTGCCAGCGTGGGAAACCATACCGTTTGTTTTCCCTCACCCATCGCATAAGCATCTCGTCTTCATGCGGAAGGAACCCGTCCAAAGTGAGTGCCATGATAACTTGAATTTTTGCCATACCTCTTGTTAAAAAAGCATGAAACCCATGCTTATTTCGAACAGAGGCTCTGACAAAGCCCAACACAGAAACCCGCATGGGCTCATGCTATAAGGTATAACATAAGCCTCACGCAATAGCCTCTGTGTTTTTGAATTTGTCAGATTCCTGTTCGAGACGTCTTGCGACTTATGTATAATAATGGCGGTCCCAATTGTCGAGACCGGCCTTATTTCTCTATTTCAAGTTTCAAATATACGGCATCTTTTTCAATAATCCGATCAGTCGGGGTATAATTTCTTCAATTACCCCTCCACTTGTCATGATTTGTCGGGGTCCTTTCCTTTTTCATCTTCCAGACCTAGTCGTTTACGGAGTTCAGGGTCATTTTTGATACGCCGCATCTCCTCATTGATAATAGCCTGCGCATCCGCCTTGATCTGGTCGTAATTGCGTTGTATCTGTTGCATCATGATGTCGTTACCGTTCCTGTCCTTGAAGTCGTTGATGACCGGGATTTTCTGATAAGCCTTTTCTTCTGCGCTGATCTTGGTATGGTCCACGACAATTTCGGCATGAAATATTTTTTGCTCTATCCTCTCATCAAAATTATCCGCCACAGCCCCGACAAACGTGCCTTGTGAGAGGTTGGCGATCTTTGATGCGGGAATGAGCGAGTCTAGCTGTGTGTTGATGGAGGTGGATACGTCCTGACGGTTGATGGATACGGACTGACGTTGCTGAAGCACCTTGCCGAAGCGCTCTGAAAGCGTTTTTGCGGTTTCACCGACCACCTGTCCGCTGAAAATATTCCCCACCGTGTTCTGGATGACCTTGGATTCTTTTTCTCCGTAGTCACGTGTCAATTGACTGAAATCCTGAAAACCCAGAAGCACACCCACCTTGTTGCTTCTCGCCGTCGCGATCAGGTTGTCAAGCCCACGGAAATAGATGGTGGGAAGCTCGTCAATGATAACGGCGCATTTAAGCTGTTTTTTCTTGTTGATAAGCTTGACGATACGGGAATTATATAATCCGAGCGCTGCCGAATAAATGTTCTGCCTGTCCGGATTGTTGCCCACGCAGAGCAGTTTGGGCTCTTTCGGATTGTTGATATCCAATGAAAAATCATTACCGGTCATCACCCAGTAGAGTTGTGGGGAGATCATGCGCGTAAGGGGTATTTTAGCCGAGGCTATCTGGCCTTGGAGCTGGTCCTGGGCATTTCCCTTCCATGCGTCCATGAAGGGAGAAAGATAGTTTTCCAGCTCCGGATAAGAGGTCAGAATGGTGAACAGGTCTGAGTAGGGTTTGTTGAGCAGTTCTACCGCATGGGGAAACGTACAGTAAATACCGTTTTTGTAAATCTTTAAATACCAGATTATTGCCGCAAGCAGAATGATAGGAGACTCCACGAAGAAGTCCCCCTGCTTTTCGATCCAGGTGCGATTGAGGTTGAGCATTATCGTATAGCTTGCCTCGTACGCATCGGAAATGTCCGTCATGAATTCCGGATTAATGGGATTGCACCGGTGAGACCTGCGCGGATCGTCGAAATTGATGACATAGAACCGGGGCTTTACCTCGTACTTGTCCATATTCTTCAACAAAGAATTATAGGCGATGGTGGACAGGTCATCAAACTTGTAATCATAGATGTAAATCGCAAAGCCTTTGGCTATAAGCTGGCGTATGTAACTGTTGACTATCGCATAGGATTTGCCGCTGCCCGGTGTCCCGATAACCATGCAGGCACGGAAAATATTGACAATATTGACAAATCCGTTATTCCAGCGTTTTTTATAATAGAATCTCGTCGGGAGGTTTACCGAATATTCATTCTCCATCAGTCGGGTTTCCTGCATGAAACTCTCATTTTCCATATTGAACACATCTTCCATGAGGTTGTGCCTGTAAAGGCGGCTCATCCATAATCCCGACATCAACAGGGCGAGATAGCCTGCCGTAAGAGTAAAAATATAGAATGCGGTATTTGCCATGTGTGGCAATGGCAGTTTAAGAAGCCACCAGTTCAGAAAAAACAATGCGCATCCTGCCACCAACACCGCATAAATTTTAGGCCAGGTTATTTTTTCACCTTTGACCCCATGCGTACCCAGGCAGGAAACGGCCAACAGAAGCACTGCCAACAGTTTGCTCCAGAGAATACAGTTGAAAATTCCGGTCGTGTTGTTGAAGTTTACCAGAATCCGGTCTATCACCTCAAGGTTCAGGTGCCATGCGGTGATACTCGGATAGCAGTACACATAGACGTGTACCACCAAAAGAAAAATACTCACGGCCCTGCCGAATTCCATTATCTTAGCGAGAGCCCTCAAATCATCTTCCTGCTGCATAAGAATTGTATATAAATGGGTTGATACTTGTTTTGTCTAAATGCCACGCTTGCGTCCGGTCTTCTTTTTTTTCTTCATGCGGCGTGCAAAGGCTTCCTCCTCGTAATCCCGCGGATTGGTTTCCAAGGAAAAAATGCCTGCCGCCAGTTCGAGCGTGCTAGAGGATTCGTGACGGTGATGCTGCCAAAGTTCTGTAGCGGAATGTCCGCCCCGTTCCTTTTCGGGTATGTTTTCCAACCATTTGAAATAGTCGTTGAACACATTGGCAGAAAACACCTTGCCCATGCGTGAGCCGTTGAACACCTCCCGATGGTTGTGATCAATAAAGGTGACACCATAGATACGTCCCCGCTCATTCTTGCGGAAAACCACATCAATACGCCTTTGCCCGAGCAGTTCCACAAACCGTTTCTGTGAATCCGCCTGCCGCAAGGCACGAACGATGTCCGCCTGTATGGAGGGGGCCCATTTCCCATCTTTGAGAGCTTTCAGATTTATCAGCATCCGCTTTTCCAACTGTTCATTTCCGAAGCGTTTCCCAAATCGGGAACTTTTGAACGGTGGGCTGACAACCTTGCCGGTATCATCCGTGACCGAATATACAATACTGGTATATGGGGTACCGTTGTATTCTCCCCTGACCTGTTTCGCCTCGATGTTGAGCGTGGAAAGCAGCGCATTGTATTCCCCGAAGGTTTGGAAACGGTAGCTTTCCAATACGGCTTTAAGGGTATTACCTACCTGATGGCGGACATCTCCCAAGGAAGCGTCCACCTTTCTTAGTTCCGCTTTTGGATTCCGCTTTTCCGCATCCGCTCCGTTTCGCAGACCGAAATCCACTTCCAGCTCCCGACAGGCGGTCATGGAACGCCGATGCTCGTAGGCATCGCTGATCTTTTTCCCCTGTTCATCCACACAGACACTGACAATATGGATATGGGTATTGTGTGTATCGGCATGTTTGTAGGTGATGTAAGGCTGATTCCCATACCCCATCTTCTGCATATAACGTTCCGCCAGTTCTGCCAGCCGCCCGTCGGTCAGCCGGTCTTCCGGTGCTGGGGAAAGGGAAATGTGCAGGACGGGCTTCTCCGTATTGCGGTTTGCCAGCAGGTAATTCTCAAAAGAGAGCAATGCCAAGCGCATGTCCTCGCTTGGCAATCCGAGCCGGTCGGAAATCATACGGTTACCGGAAAGAATCTCAGCCGTACCAGCCGCTACCTTCTCGTAGTTATAAGCAAGCGCTCCGTAAAGACTCATGCCATGGCTTATTTTTGCAACCATTTCCGCTCGTATTCCTGGGTTAGCGCCATGACCTTTTTGCAGATGAGCATCAGCTCAAGACTCAATCTTTCCAACTTATAGAGCAATGCCATCGCCCGTTTCTCCCCGAAATTGTTCTTCAAGGCACGGACGACCTGGTTGTAGTTGTTGCCGACAGCCTGGAACTGTTTGTGGAATTCTGTCAGCCTGATGTAATAGTCCATCGTCGCCTTGTCTATTTTCACGACCTTTATCTGTCCCGAGAAGATGGATTTCTTGATGAACAGCGTGAGGTTGCCGGCTCCTGAATCCGCCAGCAACTTTTCAAATCTTGTGTTCTCCTCGGCGTTCAGGCGGAAACTGTACTTGTGGTCCGCCGGATCATTTTTAGGCTTTCTGCCCGTCCTTGTCCCTGTTGTTTTCTCCATACACATGAGATTTTTGGTTTGTACTTTTTTCTCTTCCAGAATCCGCGACTTTGGAGCGGATTCCCCCGCCCCTCTGGGCGGGCAAGTTGGTTCTTGTCGGACAAAAGACTTTTTGTCGGACAAGGACACAACTTGCTCTGTTCGCTTGAACAGAGAATCCTCCTTCGTCGGATTGCTGCGCGACGTTCACGGCGTGCTGTGGTCCGGCGAAGTCAGTTCCTTTCCATTGTCTGATTCCGGTTTTGCAAAATTAGACAGTGATAACCGATTGGTAAACAGTGCTTGATATGACATTTGATGACATCTGACGACATCTGATGTCAGGTAGGGGAAATGTTGGCGGAAGTTTCAAAAATAGCCGCTACTTTTGGCACAGTGCATGAGGGCATACATTGGAACATTGTCCTGTAAGGTGTATTGCTTGCCTGCCACAGGTGGTGCATGACGCGAATGCGGTATCATCCATGTATGCGCAATGCCATATATGCCGCATGGCAGTCCTGCATGACGGGACACATTGCATCCGTGCAATGCAGTATGGGGTACATTGAACTCCATATTGCATGAATGCAATGCACCTTATACGGCAACACCCTCCGGCAACCGGCATTACACTGATGCGATATGGTATGCAATGTATTCATGCAAACAGGCAAGCAATGCGTCATTGCCATATACCAACGGATGCATTGCCGTGTGATGAAACGAAAAAATCCAGACAGATATGAAACAAGTCATACACTCTAAATTCAAGCCTATGAAGAGAGAACCTTTATTTGTCGCTTTGAGCAATCAGAAAGGCGGTGTGGGAAAATCCACGTTCACCGTGTTGCTCGCCAGTTATTTCCATTACCTGAACGGATATAACGTACTTGTGGTGGATTGTGATTATCCACAGCACAGCATCAGTGCCATGCGGGACTGGGAAGTGGGGAACATTGAAAAGAACGTGCATCTGCAAAACCTGCTGGTGGAACAGTTCGGAACAAGCGGCAGGAAAGCCTACAGCATCCTGAACTCCACCCCGGAGGAAGCCAGGGAGACGGCCGGCCGCTTTCTCGAAAAGTCGGAGCTGGACTATGACCTTGTCCTTTTTGACCTCCCCGGTACCGTGAATGTGCCCGGTGTCTTCCAGTCCGTAATCAATATGGACTATGTATTCACTCCGATTACACAGGAAAGGATGGTAATGCGGAGCAGCATGTCTTTTGTCCTTGCCATCAGGGAATACATGCACCGGCATGCGGACGTACCCTTGCGTGGCATCCATATGTTCTGGAACCGGATGGACAAACGGGTGTCCAAAGGGCTGTATAACGGCTATACCGAAATTTTCCGCTCTCTGAAACTGCCGGTGCTGGAGACCGTCATTCCCAGTGCGGAACGCTACAACAAAGATTCCGGGATGAAGGGGTCCCTGTTCCGCAGCACCTTGTTCCCTCCATCAGCCGCCGCACTGAAAGGCAGCAATCTGGATCTGCTGGTTGCGGAGATGGAAACCATACTGAAACTTAAATAGGAATCATCATGGCTACCAAGAGAAGAACGGATTACCGGGTGGACGAGGATGCCCTGAAGCGTATGATGGCGGGGGATGTCACGGCATTGGAGGAAACAGCAGCTCCGGCTGAGACTCCGGAAATAAAGCCCTCCCTTTCCCGGGAGAGACAGGAGAAGAAAACCTCTGCCGATTCCCCAAAACAGCAAACAAGAAAATTTCCGGATGAGGCATCAGGTGCCGATGAATACCGGCTGCGTTTTCTGGAAGCAAAGCTGACGGGTACCAGAAGGCAGACCTATATCCACGATTCCCTGTATAGGGCGGTTGCCAGGGTGCTGCCGGTCATTGCGCCGGACATGTCCGTCCCGATGTTTCTAAGCAGCGTCCTGTCAGACCATCTGGAAAGGTACCAGGACATCATCAATGAGATATATAATCAGGAAGCCACACAAAAACCGATAGAATGGAAGAAATAGTTTATTTGTCAATACGGCTCGGCTGTACCGCTTATCTATTATATAAGGTATGGGAGCAGAAAAAGAGAATAGGTAAGATATGCGATCTGCTTTATACTCCCCGTAAGAAACCGGAAATGGAGAAGGGCCACCACCGGAATCCGGAAAATGCGGCAGATGTGATGGGGGCCACCCGTTTTGTCTATCTGGATGAGAATGCCGGAAAGACCGTTGCCCCTTACATGAGCCAGCAACTGGAAATGGGAAGCGACCTTATCGGCAAGGATGAGGATATTCCGGAAGATGAAGTGGAATGCAAACTGCCTTTGGAGGAGATGAGAATGCTGAAAGACGAACAGGAGGAGCTGGACAGCCGTTCTCCCGAGGCGGAAGCCATTGTTCCGGCAGTCACTCCTGCCGACCTGCTCAATGTAGGTGACGTGCTGCTTAATCTGGACGGTGCCGGTTCGGATGAGGACAAATCATACCGGGCCGCCATGACACTGCGTGCCATCCGGGAAACGGACATGTTCGAGCTGTTCTCCTCCCAGGTGGAGAACAAGAAACTGATAGAGGAGCTGATGGAAAGGTATGTGGATGAGGAAGGGAATGCTCTGCCTTTAAAAAAAGAGAGGAACGTTTCCAAACCTGTCGCAGACTGGAGGAAGCTGGTCTGAAAGTAATATGCTATTATGCCACAAAATTCCATATTGTTGAATATTATATATAGGATATTCATTATGTACCCAACTTTGTATTTTTCTATAATCTATGAAAAAGGTTGAAGTTTGTCTTTTGTTAAGGGTCATAGAAAGGAACAAACACTCAAAACATAGAAATCACGGGGACAACTCAGAAAATCGGATACTTCCTCACTGTTGCTTACGATTCAAAAGTAAAAGAATGAAATTATCCTGATTTGCTGACAGGAAAAACTATAACTCAATTTATTAAATGAAATTTCTTTATAAGAGACCTATAAACGACTATAAAAAAGTAAGGAGCTGCTTACCAAGCCAGCTCCTTACTTTTTCTAATGGATGAAAATCCGTTTCCCTGCTTCCTTTTGCACAATATTTTTGTCGTACTTTATGTGCATAACAAGATATCATAGAAAAAATCACATTTAAATTTAGTGTTCCATTACATGGTTTTGCATTGCTCCTTGTTCACAACTCTATCTCTGAATAACTTCATATTAGTAAAGTTTCGGGAAATATTTTGAACAAGTTCCAAGTAATTATCTCTGCCATCTTCCCATTTATGATAAAACGGCTTTATGGAAACACAGTTTTCATGTTCAAAGACGGTATTTAGTAATGTTCGGTCTGAATTTCCGCAAGAATGCCCCATTATCAAAACTTGAAAAGGTGCAGCTAAAAGAAATTCGAGCAAATCATGATAATGTCTTGTTTCTAAATATTTAACGGATTTGACATATCTAAGTAACTCATTGTCATTCATATCAAGAATAGACTGGTAACTTTTGTCAAGTTCATCCCCATAGCCAAAAATTATATTTTCAGGTTTTTCTAATTCGCCATGAATATAATTGTGGGTAATATTAAAGTTACCATACATCTTAGCTGTTTTTGTATAGTTGAAACTCAGCAACATGATACGTTTAGGGATAAGTTTATCGCGTTCTCCATAATTGTATTCAACATCTGCAAGGCTGGATATATCCAGCCCAATGTTATCCAGAGCTTTCTTTTTTCCTTCTGTTGAGAAATCAGCAGGATCAAAGAAGTCAATTATTGCATTTTGAAGGTCATTCCTTACATTGTCTGTTTCTATTGTATGGAGGTATTCAATTAATTTTTCTTGAAGGAATGCAAATTGTTCATTCAACTCACTGATTGTATAATTACAACCAGGGCTATCCATGCCAACTTTCAACAGTTGGTAATAGTCGTTTTCAATATCCACCCATCCTTTGGTTTCTATTGATTGCAGAATAGTTTTAAAAAAAGGGCAACATTCAATAGAAAAAATGTTTGGTTGGTCCTTGATATACTGAATAACTTCGCTTCCTGAGTATCTTTCTTTACGATAGATATCCTTAAAAAAACATGAGTTGTTGAAGACAAAAACATTCCAGCAATTAATGCCTACATTATCTTTGATAACCAAACGGCAAAGGCAATCTTCTGATACATTTGTAGTATTACCGGAAAAAGTATACACTCGTTGGTCCCAATACCAGTTGATAAAATCCATATAACTTGTTTTAAAGCCATGTGCCATGTCAAATCCGTTTCCTATGATAACAAGTCTATTCATTCGGTTGTAATGATGATGTTAGTGTTATTGACTTAAATTATAGAATAATCTCCTTGCTCTTCATTTACAAGAAGTGGCTTTAAAAGCGTTTCCACCGACTCAAAAGTATCTTGTTTTGAGAAGTGTATCTTTGGTTGTCCCCACCATCCTCTAATGAATTGTTGGTATTGGTATTGCAAGGTACGGCGAGGTGCCTGCGCCAAGTAGCTATTATAAAAGGAGTCCACAATGTCAGAATGGTAATTGGTCAATGAAAAGAAATACTGCCAAGTTTCTGATATTTCATTCGCGTTGAATCCGGGACGTTCAATTATTTCCACTGCATCCAATCTATGAACACCATCATGTTTAGAGAACGCAGCTTTAAGTATTTCACTTGCCTCCTTATCAGAAGAAGGTGCGCTATACCCAAAGATTGTTACCTTGCCTGCTTTCGATATGTAGTACTTTGCAACACTCCATTGGTCACGGATAAAGCTGTCGCTGTTGTAATCCTTTTGTTCTACAGGATACAGCAAAGGAACAGCGTTGTATGGTTTGCCACACTTTCTGCAATAGTTTTGTATAAGACCAAAGGTCATACAGTCTTTGCACACACCAGCCCCCACATTTCCATGCAAGAACAGAATCTTTGGTCTGTTCCAGGTAATCTTTGCCACTCTGTTATATGCTTGGATAAGCAGACTATCCCAGTTGAAGGATACAATGCAGTCTTTTTCTGTGAGCGAAAGAATCAAAAGGTCGTAGATGGTCAAGAAGGATGGAAGCTGCACATTTGAAAAATATTCATAAAGTTTTTTTTCCATTGCTATCCGTGCGTTTTTACACTCATCACCACGTCTAAACAGCTCACTATATATCTTCAAGATTCTTGCTTTTCGTTTCTAACATAAATCCTTCAAGGATCCTATCTAACCCAACCTGTTCAATGGCTTCATTCATCGTCGGGCAAGATTTTCCCATGACCGCTCTTGAAGCACCAGCTCCAACTATCACGACATGAGGGCGTTGGCAATACAAATCTTTAAGTTTTTTCTTCATACACTAACTGATTAAATATTTTGCCCGTAAGCAATTGTTGCATCATGCTTTATTTTACGGCCTCATATTTTGTTCGTTTTGTTTCAGGCACAATAATTTCATTGTTCATACTTATAAGTATGAAAGTTATTGTTCTCTGTTTGGCTGTTCTTGAATATAAACAGATATATTACTTAAAAATGCCTTATCAAGGTGTGATATTGTTACTCTCTTTATACACTACTACATGATATACTATTTTTAACCTGTTTACATTGGCCATAAAACTGCGTTTGATATGCAAATATAGCTATTTTAATCCAATATCAATAATAGTCGTTTTTGACAAGAAATCAACTTTATGGAATTTGCTGGCTTTTGTATGGCAATTATATAAATGGTACAGAAAAACATGTAACCGTTTGAACAATCCATGTTTGTGCCAAAATCATCAATTAATCATGTATTATGCTTGAGGTAAGCGTCTCCGCAATGACGTAAAACAGTGTTGAAAATCTCTGTAGAGACGCGCAAAAGCACTTGTTGGATGACATCTGATGACATCTGGCGACATCTGATGACACCTCTGAATAACAGCGTATTATCCCTTTTTATCTTCGCCGTCGAATTCAAATTTATGTCTTACCCAAACGATTCGACAATGAAGAGAAGAATCCTTTTTTCAGTGATGTGCGCGGCGATTGCCGCCGGTGCTTTCGCGCAGGGCCAAGGCCAGGGCCTTGCCGGTATCAACGAGGCGACCAGCCTCATGACCTCGTATTTCGATCCCGCCACCAAACTGTGCTATGCCATCGGTGCGGTGCTCGGCCTGGTGGGCGGCATCAAGACCTACGGCAAGTTCTCCAGCGGTGATCCCGACACCTCGAAAACCGCCGCCAGCTGGTTCTTTGCCTGCATCTTTCTGATTGTAGCCGCCACCATCCTGCGTTCCTTCTTCCTCTAAGCGGTATGGAGTATTCTGTAAACAAGGGGGCGGGCAATCCCGTCGAGTTCAAGGGGCTCAAGTCACAATACCTGTTCGTCTTCGCGGGCGGTCTGGTGACGGTGCTCCTGGCGGTAGTCATCCTTTACCTGGCAGGCGTGGACCAATGGATATGCATCCCTTTCGGGACCGTATCCGGCGGTCTGCTGGCATGGGCGGTGTTCCGGCTGAACGCCCGCTACGGCGAACACGGTCTTATGAAGCTGCTGGCGGAGAAACGCCATCCGCGCTACCTGATCCACCGCAAGAGAGTTTTCAGATTATTTGCAAAAAGAAAAAAACGACAATCATGAGAAATGTATTGAAAGCGGAAACGCTGGAACGCAAGTTCCCCCTGCTCTCGGTGGAGAACGGCTGCATCGTGAGCAAGGACGCCGACCTGACCGTGGCCTTCGAGGTGGAGCTTCCCGAGCTGTACACGGTGACGGCGGAAGAGTATGAGGCCATGCACTCCACCTGGATAAAGGCCGCCAGGGTACTGCCCGAGCACAGCATCGTCTGCAAGCAGGACTGGTTCACGAAGGAGAGCTACCGTCCCCAAAACGGCGGGGAGGAACAGAGCTTCCTCTCGCGCAGCTATGAGCGGCACTTCAACGAGAGGCCGTACCTGAACCACCGCTGTTACCTGTATCTGACAAAGACCACCCGTGAGCGCAACCGCCGGCAAAGTGACTTCAGCACCCTCTGCCGGGGATTCCTGCTGCCCAGGGAGATTACCGACAAGGACATGGCGGCCCGCTTTCTGGAAGCGGTGGAGCAGTTCGAGCATATCGTGAACGACTCCGCCCATATCCGGCTGCGCCGCCTGGAAACGGAGGAGATTACCGGCACGAAGGAACATCCCGGGCTGGTGGAGAAATACCTCTCCCTCTCGATGGAGGACGGGACCGCCGTGCTGCAGGACATCTGCCTCAAGCCCGGACGGATGCGTATCGGGGACAAGCGGCTCTGCCTGCACACACTTTCGGATACGGAAGACCTGCCGGGCAAGCTCTCCACCGACATGCGCTACGAGCGTATGTCCACCGACAGGAGCGACTGCCGCCTTTCCTTCGCCGCACCCGTGGGGCTGCTGCTCTCCTGCAACCACATCTACTCGCAGTACGTGTTCATCGACAACGCGCAGGAAATCCTGCAGATGATGGAGAAGAACTCGCGCAACATGCTCTCTCTGTCACGGTACAGCCGGAGCAATGCCGTGAACCAGGAATGGACGGAGATGTATCTGGACGAGGCGCATACCAAGGGAGTGCTTCCCGTCAGATGCCACTGCAATGTCATCGCCTGGGCGGAGGATGCGGAGGAGTTCCGCCGTATCAGGAACGACACGGGCAGCCAGCTTGCCATGATGGAATGCACCCCCCGTTACAACACCGTCGACACCCCGGTGCTTTACTGGGCGGGCATTCCGGGCAATGCGGGCGACTTTCCTGCCGAAGAGTCATTCTACACGTTCCTGGAGCAGGCGGTCTGCCTCTTTGCCGGGGAGACCAATTACAGAAGTTCTCCCAGTCCGTTCGGCATCCGCATGGCGGACCGGCAGAACGGCATTCCGGTGCACGTGGACATTTCCGACCTTCCGATGAAACGGGGCATCATCACCAACCGCAACAAATTTATCCTGGGACCAAGCGGCAGCGGCAAGTCCTTTTTCACCAACCATCTGGTGCGCAACTATTACGAGCAGGGAGCGCATATCCTGCTGGTGGACACGGGCAACAGCTATCAGGGGTTGTGCCGGATGATCCACGACCGCACACGCGGCGGGGACGGCATCTACATCACGTATGAGGAGGACAATCCGATATCCTTCAACCCGTTCTACACCGATTCCGGACAGTTCGATGTGGAAAAGCGCGAGAGCATCAAGACTCTGATACTGACCTTGTGGAAACGGGAGGACGAGGCGCCGAAACGTTCGGAAGAGGTGGCGCTCTCGGGAGCGGTGAACGCCTATATCCGTAAAATTACCGGGAATCGGGAGGCAAGGCCGGACTTCAACGGCTTCTACGAGTTCGTGGACGGTGACTACCGCCGGATGATAGCGGAAAAGAAGGTACGCGAGAAGGATTTCGACATCGACGGTTTCCTGAACGTGCTGGAGCCTTTCTACAAGGGTGGCGACTACGACTTCCTGCTGAACTCCGACAGGGAACTGGACCTGACAAACAGGCGGTTCATCGTGTTCGAGCTGGACAACATCAGCGGCAACAAGGTGCTGCTGCCTGTGGTGACGCTGATCATCATGGAGACCTTCATCGCCAAGATGCGCCGTCTGAAAGGAATCCGCAAGGTAATATTGATAGAGGAGTGTTGGAAAGCCCTTATGTCCGCCAACATGAGCGGCTATATCCAATATTTGTTCAAGACCGTCCGTAAATATTTCGGTGAGGCCGTTGTGGTGACCCAGGAGGTGGACGACATCATCAGCTCCCCGATTGTGAAGGAGGCCATCATCAACAACTCCGACTGCAAGATCCTTCTGGACCAGCGGAAATACATGAACAAGTTCGAGCATATCCAGCGGCTGCTCGGCCTAACGGAGAAAGAGAAAAGCCAGATACTCTCCATCAACCAGGCGAACCATCCCGGACGTTTTTACCGTGAAGTCTGGATAGGGCTTGGCGGCACCCGTTCGGCGGTCTATGCTACGGAAGTGAGCGCGGAAGAGTATTTCACGTTCACGACGGAAGAGTCCGAGAAACTGGAAGTGCAACGGCTTGCCGAGGAGCTGGACGGCAACCTGGAACTTGCCATCCGCCGGATGGCAGAGAGAAAACGAGAGGAACAAAGACAAGTATCAACCCCAAAAAGAGAACAATGAGAAACAAATCCCTTATGAGACTGGCGGTGTGCCTGATCGGTATGGCCGCCATGGTATTGCAAGGCTGCTCGGAGAGCGGCACCGACCGTGACAAGCTCTGCGGCTCGTGGAGCAGCGTGGAAGGCAAGCCGGACGTGCTGGTATATAAGGAAGGGGAAGCCTACAAGGTGACGGTGTTCGCCCGTAGCGGAAAGATGCGCCGTCTCAGGCCTCAGACCTACCTGCTGGTTGAGGAGAACGGGAACCTGTTCATCAACACGGGGCACCGCATCGACATCTCCTACAACGAGGCCGCCGACGTGCTGACCTTCTCCCCGAACGGTGACTATGTGCGGAAGGAGGAACGCCCATGAAAGCGAAGTCACTCCTGATCGGAACGGTACTCGCCCTGTGCGGCACCGGCGCCAATGCCCAGTGGGTGGTGACCGATCCCGGCAACCTTGCCCAAAGCATCATCAACATGTCGGACAACATCGCCCATACCTCGAAAACGGCGGTCAATACGGCCGACAGCTTTGCGGAGACGGTGAAGATTTACGAGCAGGCCAAGAAGTATTACGACCAGTTAAAGGCGGTGAACGACCTGATACAGGACGCCCGCAAGGTGCGCGACATCATCCTGATGGTGGGCGACGTGTCCGACATCTATGTAACGAACTTCGGCAAGATGATGAACGACGGGAACTTCTCGCCCCGCGAGCTGGACGCCATCGCCTTCGGCTACACCCGCCTGCTGGAGGAGAGCAACGGCGTGCTGCAGGATCTCAGGCAGGTCATCAACGTGAGCACGCTCTCCATGACCGACAAGGACCGCATGGACGTGGTGGACCGCTGCTACTATGAGATGCGCCGCTACCGCAACCTGGTGAGCTATTACACGAACAAGAACATCGCCGTGAGCTATCTCCGTGCCAGAAAGAAGAACGACCTGGACCGGGTGATGCGGCTTTACGGGAATGAAACCTCCAAATACTGGTAGCCATGATGCCGTTGTCGATAGATTTTGCCAACCTGCATACCATACTGGCGACCCTGTATGACGATATGCAGCCCCTTTGCAAGGACATGATGGACGTGGGAAAGGGACTTGCCGGGCTGGGTGCCCTGTTCTATGTCGCCGTCCGCGTGTGGCAGTCGATGGCCCGTGCCGAACCGATAGATGTCTATCCCCTGCTGCGTCCCTTCGCCATCGGCATCTGCATCCTGCTTTTCCCCACGCTGGTGCTCGGCACGCTGAACACCGTGCTCAGCCCGATAGTACAGGGTACGCACAAGATGCTTGAGGGGCAGACGCTGGATATGGAACAGTACAGGGCGCAGAAGGAGGAACTGGAAAGGGAGGCCATGCTGCGCAATCCCGAAACCGCCTACCTGGTGAGCGACGAGGAATTCGACCGTCAGCTGGACGAGCTGGGCTGGTCAACCATAGATACCGCCTCCCGCCTGGGCATGTACGTGGAGGTGGGGATGTACAATCTGGAGAAGAAAATCCGTGACGCCTTCCGCAGCCTGCTGGAACTGATATTCGCGGCGGCATCGCTGCTGATAGACACCGTGAGGACCTTTTTCCTTGTCGTGCTCTCCATACTGGGACCGGTGGCGTTCGCCTTCAGCGTATGGGACGGTTTCCAGTCCACGCTCGGGCAGTGGTTCACGAGGTACATATCCGTCTACCTTTGGCTTCCGGTCAGCGACCTGTTCAGCACCCTGCTCGCCAAGCTCCAGGTGCTGATGCTCCAAAATGACATTCTGGAATTACAGAACAACCCCGACTACTCGATAGACAACTCAAATAGCGTCTATATCATATTCATGCTGATAGGGATTATCGGGTACTTCACCGTCCCGACGGTGGCGGGCTGGATCGTACAGGCGGGCGGAGCCGGAAACTTCAGCCGTAACCTGAACCGCACGGCCACGAAAGCGGGCGGTTTCGCTGCCGGGACGGGCGGTGCCGTACTGGGGAATATCGGGGGAAGGCTGCGGGGCAAATAGGCTCTATGGCAACCCGTTTCCGTGAGTCGGCAACTTGGATTACCGGGTTGGCGACTTGTCGGAAGGAGCCGCCCGGTCATACCGGAACATTTATTTATTCATTCAAACCAATCATTCGCTAAATGGAATTCAAGTCATTGACCAACATTGAGAGCAGCTTCAGGCGTATCCGGTTGATGCTGGCTGTCTTTACCGGCTGCTGTGCGCTCATTACCGGCTATGCGTTGTGGAGCTCGTACCGTTTCGCCGAGAAGCAACGGGAAAAGATCTATGTGCTGGATAAGGGCAAGTCGCTGATGCTCGCCCTCTCGCAGGATCTTTCACAGAACCGCCCCGCCGAGGCGCGGGAACACGTCCGGCGTTTTCACGAGCTGTTCTTCTCGCTCTCCCCGCAGAAGGACGCGATCGAGCACAATATAGGCCGTGCCCTGCAGCTGGCGGACAAGAGCGCCTATCACTACTATGTGGACTTTGCCGAAAAGGGATATTACAACCGGCTGATTTCGGGCAACATCAACCAGGTGGTACACGTGGACAGCGTGGTGTGCGACTTTGCCGCCTATCCCTACAAGGCGCGTACATATGCCCGGCAGCTGATCATCCGTGAGAGCAACGTGACCGAGCGAAGCCTTGTCACCTCCTGTTCGCTCCAGAATACGGGGCGTTCGGACGACAATCCCAACGGGTTCATCATCGAGCAGTTCACCATACTGGAGAACAGGGATATAAGGAGTGTGGAACGATGAGAGGGAAACCTGCCGTCTTAAAACGTGCGGACAGCCGTATCCGGCTGTTCTGCCGCCGGCTGACCGGGAAGCAGCGCATTGTCTTGACAAGTGTCGTCTCGCTTCTGTTCACGGCAGCCTGCCTGTACTCGGTTGTCTCTTCCGTGTCCCGTTTGGGGGAACGGAAGGGCGACATGAAAACCGGGCATATCCGGCCCGTCATGTTACGGCCGGAAACAACAACCATTCATTCAAACATCCAGAAACATGAAAATGGACTTTCAGAAAATCAGGGAACGGCTGGGGCTGTCGAGTGACAAGCCGCTGACTCCCGAAGAGAAGCGCCGACGCGCGAGGTATATTGTCTATCCGTTCTTCTGCCTGCTGTGCGCCGGATTTCTCCTGCTGGTATTCAGCCCGTCGGAAAAGGAGAAGGCGGAAAAGGAAAAGGGCAAGGGATTCAACGTAGAGATGCCCTCGCCGAAAGATTCGGAAATGGAGGGCGACAAGGTAAGCGCCTACGAGCAGGAAGCACTGGCTAAAAAGGAAAAATGGCGCAGGGGAACCTTCCAGGAGATGTCCAAGCTGCTCAACAAGGACAGTCAGGATACTGCCGGCCTTACCGCAGGAAAAGCCAACACGGAACTTCCGCCGGAACCGGAAACGGGGAAATCCCCCGGCTCCGTCCATTCCTCTGCGGAAGCCTACCGGAATATGAACCGCTCGCTGGGTGCTGTATATACCCGGAATGAAAACCAACAAAATGCCGATCTGCTCCGCCGTATAGAGGAACTGGAAAAAGAAAAGAGACCGGCGGAAGGACAGCCGGAAGGACAGACCCTGGAAGAAAAGATGGCACTGCTGGAAAAGTCTTACGAGCTGGCCGCCCGGTACAACGGGAAGCAACCGGATGCCCCGGCTGCCGTGAATGGCCGGAGCGACCGGAAAGACAGGACAGCCGTCCGCCCGGTGAAACAGGTACGGAATCAGGTGGTGTCATCGCTTGCACAACCTATGGGCAATGAGGATTTCATCGCCGAATTTGCGGGAGAGAGGAATACCGGTTTCCACACCCCTATAGGCAGGACACTCCCTTCCGGCAGGAATACCATCGCCGCCTGTGTACACGGCACGCAGACCGTATCGGACGGGCAGGTGTTGCGCATCCGGTTACTGGAGCCGATGGCGGTGGACGACCGGCTCATTCCCCAAGGGATGGTATTGACCGGCGGTACACGCATCCAGGGGGAGCGGATGGACATCCTTGTAGAGACGGTGGAATACAAGGGCACGCTGTTTCCTGTGGAACTGGAGGTATATGATGCCGACGGACAGCGGGGAATCCTCGTGCCGAACTCGATGGAGTATGATGCGGCGCGTGAGATAGCCGCGGGTATGGGCGCCTCAATGGGGAGCAGCATCAACATCTCGACGGATGCCGGGGCGCAGATTGCCTCGGACGTGGGCAAGGGGGTAATACAGGGCGTGTCGCAATATGTGGAAAAGAAAATGCGTGCGGTGAAAATCACCCTAAAAGCCGGACACCGGCTGTTGCTGCACTCTCCCGAAAAATGAAAAGAGAAAAGAAACCAACCATTTATTCACCAACCAATCAAGAACGCACATGAAGAAGATTCTGATGATGTTTGCCCTGATTATGGGCGCAGTGGCTGCATACGCGCAGCAAGGCAGCGGGGATTATTACGAGGGATTGAGCCGCAAGATCGGCTTCAGCCAAATGATTCCCCCGCATGGTCTGGAAATCACGTATGACAAGACTGTACATATAATTTTCCCCTCTCCCGTAAGATACGTGGATTTGGGTTCCCCCAACCTGATAGCGGGCAAGGCGGACGGTGCGGAAAACGTCATCCGTGTGAAGGCGACCCGGAAACATTTCCGCAGTGAAACCAATATGAGCGTGATAACCGAGGACGGCAACTTTTACACATTCAACGTCAAGTATGCCGACGAGCCGTTGCTGCTGAACGTGGAGATGTGCGACTTCATCCATGACGGGGAGTCGGTTAACCGTCCGAACAATGCGATGGAAATCTACTTGCAGGAACTCGCCGGGGAGTCGCCCCGTCTGGTACGGCTGATCATGAAATCCGTGTATGGGCAGGACAAACGCAAGGTCAAGCACATCGGCAGCAAGCGGTTCGGGGTTCAATACCTGCTCAAGGGGCTTTACGCACACGGCGAGCTGCTCTATTTCCATACCGAGGTGAAGAACGCCACGCACGTGCCTTTCGATGTGGACTTCGTAACTTTCAAGATTGTAGACAAGAAAATCGTGAAGCGTACCGCCATGCAGGAGCAGGTTATCTATCCGCTGCGTGCCTTCAACTATGTGACCCGTGTGGACGGGAAGAAGAACGAGCGGACGGTGTTCGCCCTGCCCAAGTTCACCATCCCCGACGGCAAGAAGCTGGTCGTGGAGATGTACGAGAAACAGGGTGGCCGCCATCAGTCGTTTGAGGTGGAGAACGAAGACCTTGTACGCGCCGAGACTGTCAATGAACTGAAAGTAAGATGAGTGCCATGAAAAGAAACTTCATCTTTATTATCCTCCTGCTTGCCCTCTTTACGGGGCAGGCGGAAGCCCAGCGCCGGCTGCCGGGGATGAAATCCGTCCGCTTTACCGCTGAAATGGCCGACGGCTTTTACAGCCGGGCAGACCGCCATGATGCGGGCTACGCCTTTTCGCTGGCTGTTGCCACTTACACAAAGAAAGGGAACCAGTGGGTGTTTGGCTGTGAGATGCTACAACGTAATAACCCTTACCGGAACACGTATGTCCCACTGTCGCAATATACAGGGGAAGGCGGTTATTATCATACAATCCTTTCCACATCCGGCAAGTCTTTCTTTCTGAACCTCGGCGCTTCCGCCTTGCTGGGCTACGAGGCCGTGAACAACGGAAACCGCCTGTTGGATGACGGAGCTTCCTTGCGCAAGTATGAGTCCTTCATCTATGGAGGCGCGGTGACACTGGAAGCGGAGGGATACCTGTCGGACAGGATAGCCCTGCTGATACGCCTGCGTGAACGTTTTGTATGGGGTGGCGCTTCCGGCCGCTGCCATTTCCAGTATGGAGCCGGAGTCAAATACATTTTCTAACCTTAAAAAGAACATATACCCATGAAAAGAAGAATCCTTGATTTTATGATGACAGCCTGTTGCATGGTATTTTCCTTTCTTGCCCTTGTCGCCTGTGACAATGAGCTGGATATCAGACAAGAATACCCGTTCACGGTGGAGTCCATGCCGGTGGCGGACGAAATCGTAAACGGTGAGACGGTGGAAATCCGTCTGGAAATCAAGCCGGAAGGAAACTTTTCCGGAACTGTCTATACGCTGAGGTATTTCCAGCCCGACGGAAAGGGCAGTCTGAAGATGGAGGACGGAACGGTACTGAAACCCAATGACCGTTATTTGCTGAACGAATGGAAATTCCGTCTTTACTATACCTCGCAGAGCGGCAAGGAATCACAGACCATAGACCTCTATTTTGAAGACAATTGGGGAAATCTGCAACAGTTGACATATGATTTCAATGGAAAGGATGCGGAGGAGGAAGACAATAATACGGAGGCCGCATGAAAAGAATACCGGTTATTATGATTTTTCTGTCACTTGTTCTGTATGGCAAGGCGGAAAATCCCCCGTCTGACAAGGATAAGGCGGTAGCCTGCATCAAGCGGTGGGAAGGCTGGCACCGGGGGAAAATGCCTTACATCGGTTACGGACACCGCCTGCTCCCCCATGAGAAGCTGACCGAGAACCTGAGTGAGGCACAGGCGGACTCACTTTTGAGATGCGACCTTGAACGGTGCCTGAACGTATTCCGTAAATATGGAAAAGACTCGCTTCTTTTAAGTCTGTTAGGCTTTAATGTAGGCTGTTACCGTCTGATCGGAAACGGCAAAATACCTAAAAGCAGACTGATTCAGAAACTGGACAGCGGCAACCGGGATATTTACAGGGAATATGTATCGTTCCGCTGTTATCGGGGGAAAGTCATTCCAGGCATAGAGAGAAGAAGAAAAGAGGAGTTTGAACTGTTCTATATACCGTAGATTGAAATTATGCAAAGCCGTGAACGGACGCTTGCCATCGCCGTTCACGGCTTTAGTCTTAGCCACTCTTAATTTACCTTTACCCGGTTCATCAGCTGCCCCGATATTTCATGCAGTTCCCGGCAGCGTTCCGGCTGCTGTTCCCTTGCAAAGGCGGTGATTCCCTGTGTCAGTTTCCAGAGCGTGGCCCCGCCTGTCACTCCGTCGTCAGGATTGTTGTTCATCAGCAGTTTTTCCACCTCGCGTCCTTCGTTTTTCAACAAGGCTCCTTTCTGCACCAGATTCTTCAGTTCCTTGTCGAAATCCACGTCAATTTCCGATGCTCCTTGAATTTCGATGGCCTTCTGCATGATGGTGTCTTTGCTGTACAGTCCTTTGGTCAGGTCGGAAACAGCCGATACGGTGGTCTGCGTGTCCAGTTCGTAGGTCTTTTGGGAGAGGGACAGGGATTCCGGCAGTCGGCCTCCAAGGTGTATCTGCCGCATGACGGACTCCCTGACCATCCCGTTCAGGCACGCCCCGTTGAGCAGGAACGACCGCATGTCCACCGATCCGTTGCCATAGTCGGATGTGGAGAAGCGTGCTCCTGCGAAGATGATGACCGTTCCGTTCTTACGGGTGGGTATCTCTATCGGAGTGGGCAGGATTGTCTCACACCATACTTTCGTGTCGTTCATATAGGCATCGGACACGACCGCCCCCTGTCCTCCCGCCTCACGGATGAAAGCGGTCAGGATATCCACCGAGTTCAGCCGACGGTAGGAGTCCGACAATACGCCCCGGACTTCCATTCCTACCGCCCGTATCAGTACCCGTGTACGCTCGGTCCATCCCGAATGCTCGTTCAGGATGGTGGCGCACAACTGTTTCTGCCAAACATCCCCGGCGGAAAGCTCGCGCAGGTATTTGGCGGGAATGCCCATCTTCTCCGAAATCTGGCTTATGGCGTTGCCGTGCAGGTTGAAGTTCCCTTCGGGCATTGCCATCTGTACCCTTCCTTCCGCTTTGAAAGAGATAACGGGGCGTTCCTTGCTACGTTGGCTTACCCCGATGGGAGCGATGAAATCCTGCGCGATCCGTCCCTCACTGAGCAGACGGTTGATGGTGTCCATGACATCCCCCTGCCTGCCTTCTATCATTCGCCGTACCTTGTTGATGACTACCTGGTTGAGTCCCTGCTGTTTCTGTACCGGTGCAGTGGCCGGCATGACTGTTGCTTCGTAAGCATTCGATAAACTCCCCCTTTCATTCTAAAAATGTGATATTACTTTTGTAATCAAAGTAAAAAAGCTCAATTGTTATGTCACATCAATGGACCATGGAAGATTTTGAATCTATTTATTCCCGTTTCAAGTCGAGCGGACTGTCAGTTATGGATTTTTGTTCGAATGAATGTATTCGTCCCAAACGTTTCTACGAGTGGCGTTCCAAGCTGTTGCGCAAAGGCGGCTTTATCCCGGTAAAGGTAAACAGTAAGGGCCAGGTCAGTCTTCCCCATAAGGAGAAATCCCTGCTGTCTGCCCCTCCGGTCAGCCCGTCGCCAATTCCCCAGCCGCTATGTGAGATCTCCTATCCCAATGGCGTCACAGTCCGCTTGAACAGCCCTTTGTCACCGGAGGTATTGCAAACCCTGATATTTTTGAATTCAAACCGTTAGCCTATGTTTTCTTTGAATGAATCCAACAGATATTATCTTTACCCGTATCCGACAGACATGCGTAAGAGTTTTTATACGCTTAGCGGCATCGTGACCAACCAGATGGGAAAGAATGTACGGGACGGTGACGCTTTCATTTTTATCAATGCGAATTGTACCTGTATGAAAATCCTCCATATGGAATATGGTGGTCTGGTGATATACCATATGAGGCTGGAACATGGGCACTTCCATCTGCCGGTCATAAATACGGAGGAAGGTCGGATTAAAGCGATTGAAACCTTCTGGAATGACCTTGTGATGATGGTTCAAGGAATGGACGGCAGCAAGGTCAGGCGTTATAAAAGGAGTGGTTTCCATGGGTTATAGTTGTAACAAATTATAACATATACAATGCCGTATTCCGGCTGTTTTTTAGTATCTTAGCATCATATTTAAACGATTATGCCAACCGATAAGGAATTACTGATAAAGGATCTCATGCACAAATGCGACTGTCTGTATAGAGAAAACAGCCGGTTGAAGGAGATGGTGTCCACGCAGCCCCTTAAAGCTGCGGACAAAGAGGTGTATGAGGCTTTATTGTCTGACAAGGATGCCATAATCGCCCAAAAGGAAGCAAAAATCAACAGTCTGGAGCAACGTGTATCCTATCTTGAACGGCAGTTGTACGGTAAGAAGGCGGAAAAGTTCATAAAGCCTGACGCCCAGGACCGCTGGCTGGATTTTGAAGGCTTTGACATGCTTCCCCAGGAGGCTGAAGCCGCAGAAGAAGCAGAAAAGGAGTTGAAGGCTACCAGAGAAGCGATCATCGCCCGTAAAAAAGCGGGGAAGCAGCATCCTGCGAGAAAATCCCTTCCGGAGAATCTTGAGCGTGAGGTGGTCCATATATATCCCGAAGGGTATAATCCGGAAGAGTGGACGCTCCTTCCCGGAGAGGAAGTGACCGAGATCCTTATGCACGAGCCCGAGAAGTTCTATATCCGCAGGATAGTGCGCCATACAGCCAAACGGAAGGGTACAAACGAGTTCAAGACCGGCCCGCTTCCCGTCATGCCAATAGCAAAGAGCTATGCCTCTGCCTCATTGCTGGCAGACATGATGATAGGGAAATATGTGGATCACATACCGTTCCACAGGCAACTGGAACAGTTCAAACGTGTGGGGGTACATCTCCCCGCGTCAACGGTCAACGACTGGTTCAAGGATGTGGCGGATTTGCTAAGGCCCCTTTACTTCCGATTATGGGAGCTGGTGATGCAGACTGACTACATACAGTCGGATGAAACGACAATCCCCGTGATGAATGACGAGAGACACAAGACGGTCAAAGGTTATATCTGGCTTGTGCGCAGTGTCATGACCGGACGTCAGTTCTTTTACTATGACAAGGGTTCCCGAAGTGGAAAGGTGGTGCTGAAACTCTTCGGCAAGTTCCGGGGAGCCATACAGACGGACGGATACGAAAGGTACGAGATGCTGGACGCCAAGAAAGGTATTATCCTTCTTGGCTGTTGGGCCCATGCACGCAGACATTTTTGGGAGGCAAGAAAGAATGACATGCAGCGTGTCGACTATGCGCTCGCACAGATACAGTTGCTTTATGACGTGGAGCGTAAGGCTGACGATGAACGCCTGACTTACGAACAGAGGGCTGAACTTAGGGCACGTCTTGCATATCCCATACTTGTGCGCTTCGAGAAATGGCTGGTCAATGAATATCCCAAAGTAATGAAAGACAGTCCGATCGGAAAAGCCATAAAATATACATACGGAAGGTTCGACAAACTCTCCAGGTACCATCTGGACGGTCGTTACAGACCGGATAATAACGAGATAGAAAATAAAGTGCGGCCTGTCGCGTGCGGCAGACGTAATTACCTGTTCTGTGGCAATAATGATGCCGCTGAAGATGCGGCGGTGCTCTACTCGTTCTTCGGCTGCTGCAAGGCTGCCGGGGCTGACTTCCGCACGTGGCTGATCTACTTCCTTGAACATATACATGATTATGACGATGACTACTCGATGGATCTGGCCGAATTGTTACCTGACAATCTGTTATCCAGGGGCAAGATATTATCCGTTACGTCACCGGAATCTCCCAAGAAAGACTCCTGATACCTTCGTAAATCTCGCCTAAACACGGGAAAACTACCGTTTTATGCCAATCAAGACGGGAAAATAGGGAATAAAGTGCCGTTTTTATCTTCATTATCCCCGATAAATAGGGAAAATAAGGGAAAGAATACCCTTTTATACCAATTATGGCGGGAAAGTAGGGATAAAAATATCGCTTTATCACATTTGTCACAGGAAAATAAGGGGCAAAGGGGAAAAACTTCCTTTTATCCGCTCCATTAGTAGGGATAATATCAATTACTATAGAACCCGCACATCTTTGGGTTGAATTGATGTAACAATAAATCATAGAACGATAAAATGAATAAACGACATTATGAACATACGTTACCCAATATACGAGGGAGTTTATCGAATACTTACGTTGCTTCCATATTTCTTGTTTTTAAAGTCGTTGATAAATTACAATTTGTTCTTATGGCTTGTCCTGCTTGTTTTAGTAAATTCAGATCTGTACTCTTCTGACAGACGGATATAATCCTTTTCGCTATATCCGGCCGTTCCGAACAGTTCATAATATCCGGGGAAGGGTTTTCTTTCCGTTTCCGGTATATGCGTGCTGGTTTCCTTATGGCAACAGATGATGTGCCGGACAAACCGGTAGCACTTGCAAAGATCCGCCAGGATGGTGTACTCGTTGTCCGTATGAGGTTCATAATATCCGCAGGAGAGATTGACGCAGGATACTTCCAGCCCGTTCCTTTTCAATGCCGCCACATCCGTAGCCAGCCCCTGTGCAGGCTTGTAACCGTACCTCCGGGGATCTACTGCCGAAATGAACTCATTGGAGCAGAGCCTCATTCCGTTGATTTGTGTCACCATGTCCCCGTTCCCTTTCCGGTCGCACTGGATGACGAAACGGCAGTCGGAAAAGAAGGACATGTCGGCATGGCCGCTGCCTATGCATCCTATCTCCTCCTGTACGAAGAAGGCGCATTTCACCGCCTTGAAATCCTCCAGGCATTTCAGGCAGATCCAGATGCCGTTCTTGTCATCCGCGCCGATTCCGGCCATCCGTTTACGCTTGCGGTCATAGCCGACAATCATCGAGTCCGCCACAAGATGGGCTGCATAGGTGCCTGTCTTGCGCCGGTGTACCTCGTCCATGTGCGCCACGACACAGGGGTAGCTTTTCCGGTTGCCTTTGACCGCGTAGATGTTTCCGTGCCGGTCTTGCCGGAAAGGAATACCCATCCGCCTGAGTTCCCCGATGATGAACCCGGCCATCTTCCCCTCCTTGCCGGAGGGGGAGGAGATGTTGTAAAGAGCCATTAATTTTTCCATGATACTGACTTTTCAGGAGATGAACAACTTTTCGATTTGCAGGTACCGTCTGAACTCCGGTACGGGACGTCCCTTCTTGAAGAGGAAGGACGGATATTTCTTTCCCTTGTATTCCGCGGACGTGCCTTTCAGTACTTTTCCGAATACGGTGGATATATAGAACATGTCCTGACAATTCTTGCAGAATGCCGTATCCGGAAAGGAATGTATCTTTCCGCATTTGGGACATACATATTTTCTCCTGTTTGCGCGCCCTTCCGTGCTCCGGCAGGTGGCTATGCTCGTGTCGCCCTCCGTATTTCTCAGTTCCAGGTTACCGTCCGTCAGATGGAGGCTGTAGAACGTGTCGAGGTAAGGCACCCCTTTCTTGTGCCACCTGCAGGCGGGCACTTTCACCGTCAATGAAACCTGTATATTGTCTCCGGCCGCCCATTCCTGCCCCTCAATGGGATTCAGTACGGTGAAATCCGTTGTATGTGTATAATCGTTGTATCTGCGTCGCAACAGGATGCCCGCCTCCTGCGCCTGCTTGCGGATCAGTTCGGCGACGAATGCGTGTGAGGAATAGATGCGGTCCAGCAGGGAGGCGGCAATCGGTGTGTTTATTGATTTCCACAATGTTACCTCGTTCCATACGACAGCCCGTCCGAGTATGTTGTTGCTCTCGTCCCTTGCCACAAGGATTTTAGCGCCGGCGAAGTTGGTATAGAAGTCAGCGGCGTTGCGTGCCTTGTCCTCATACCGCATACAGGAACTGTGCAGGCTGGATGTGTCACTGTCGGAGATGGGGCTGTAGTTGCTTTCCAGATAGGCTTCCATGAAGTCGTTCATGCTTTCATGCAGCCTGACCGTGACTTTGCTGTCCAATGAGAGAGAACTACAGAAATAATTGATTTCGTCGGGTGAGTACTTGGGCAGGTTCTTGAACAGTTCCACAAACGTGGAGGGTTCCAGGTCTGTCCGGTTCTCCGGGAACCAGGGTGCCTGCGGGTTGTTCCGGTCCGGGAAACTGGGATGGGCCAGATCCTTGCTGCAGGCCGTGAACACGATTCGGATTTTCTTGAACGTGCCCGCTTCCGTCCGCTTGCGCTTGGTGGAGAAGCAGTTGTAGGTACCGCGTATGATCTCTTCCACCGGTACGTTCTTTTTTACTTCCGAAAGGATGTCTTTGGCTATCACACTTCCGTTTTCCGCCGCATGCACCAGGCGGGATTTCAATTCATTGCTAACATTCAGTTTCATAATCATTCGTTTTATTGTTTATAAATTCTGCCATGTTTTTATGGCAATTGTTTCTTGTCCGGCTGCATTTGGCGCAATTTCTCTTTCTGCTTTCTGAGCAGGTCAACGGACATGTTCCTGCTTGTCCGATATTCCTCCTCGCTCATCCGGCGAATGGAAGGAATGCCCGTCTGGGTCAGTGTATGGTTTACCATCCAGCCGTCCATGAAGTTTTCGGGGCAGAGGCTGTCATGGTGGATGACTTCCCCCACGCAGCCGTGAATGAGCATATTGCATATGGTCATCAGGCAACAGGTACGGTTGACATCTTCCGCGACAAGATAATTACCCAGGTGGCGTACATGATATGCCAGCAGGAGACGCCCACTTCCGCAGGTAGGGTCGTTTATCCTCTGCCCGGTCTTTTTTCCGTCCGTTTCCGTACACATTACCATCAGGTCGCAGATATGTACGGGAGTGAAGAACTGCCCTTGCGCCTGTTGTCCCTTTCTGGAACTGAGCGCCATGAAAAGGTCTCCTAACGCGTCATACCAGGATGCGGCCTCCAGCTGCTTCTGCATGAGCCGCACCCATTCCGCAAACATTTTCATGAATGCGGCATTCTGCTGCCGCTTGTACCTCCAGTCTTTCAGCGGAGGAGCGCCCGGTGAGAATCCGTGTATGACGTAACGCAGGAAATCTGTGAACACGTTCATCGGATCGTACCCGTTCAAGCCTGCAAACTCACAGATTGTCTTTTCAAGTGGCCGGACTTCTGGGGATGTCTCATAGCGTGTCATATTGTTCTGTTTTTTTATAGAAGGTTACTGTATGTCCGTTATGGTCTGTCCGTATCTTGACGGGGGAGACGCCAAGGAAAAAGAGGTGCGTTTCCGCTTTCAGCATGTTCCATTCCCATGTGGGAAGTTCCTTCCATTCCATACGGTATGCCCAGAGTATGAACAGACCGGGACGGAATCCGTTGAAAAGTTCTCCGTGCAGAATCCCGACCAGCCGCTCCAGTTCTTCCCGCGAGTAAAGGGTGAATGACTCATTCCGATAGATAAAGGCATCAGCCGGTTCAATATCCGGCTGACACTCGATGATGTATCTCGTCCATTCTTTTGTGGTGTACTTTCCGTACAGAGGATCGGGTTCCGTGTATTTCCATGCCCTGACGAATGTGTGGAAGAGGACGGCACCGTTCCTGTGCCTTCCGGTATGCCCCCACATCCGGAACTGTTTGCTGCGTATGCCATCGGGAAGCAGCAATTCCGGACCGGTTATAACCCAAGGGCCTCCTTCCGTATTGTAACCGGTACACTTTTCATTTTCATGGCAGAAAGGTGTCTGTGGGAGAAGGCAAATATGGACTTCCCGGTCATCGCCCCTTTCAATGTGTGCCTGCGGATAATAGTCACCGCCACGGGTAGTATAAGTGACGACATCCCCTGCGGTCGGTAAACTGACTCTTTCCCTGTCCTCCCGCATCCTTGAAATCAGCCGGTTCACCTTCTCCACGTCGCACTCCTTTATGGAACAGGCACACCCTTCATGCCTGTTGAGCAGAGTCAGGCTTTCCAAATCATAAAAATTACCGTACTTCATATTGAGAGCGTTTTTGTTGGTACAATTTGACCTGGCGGGCAACCATATCACAGAACTTCTGTCCGTTCTCCTTCTCGCTTCTGAAATAGGCAATCATGTCCCAGAGATTCTGATTGAAGTAGCCGGTCCATTTTTCGTAGCAGTGACTTCCATAGACCTTTCCGAACGTTTCCTCGAAAAGTGCGGGAGTCAGCCCTTCATCCCCATGGTGGTTGTATTGCCACAGAGAGACAAGCAGCAGCCGGTTATAATCCAGTGTTTCCATATCCGTTCTTTTTTAAGTAAAACATCGGCCTACATGGGTAGGCATTTTTATTTCTTGGTGTCTTTCCGGCCTGTTTGCCGGGGATTGCGACAAGGCTTGGCGAAAGAAAATACCGGAGCGAAGCGAGGATGATTTTCTTTCAGCCAACCCAGCCCCTGAAAGGGGCCGCCTTGCGCAATCAGCCCGGGAAACGGCTATCTTTACAGCAAGAAATGAAAAAGCAGACCTCGGATTCTCTGTTCTGAAGTCTGCTTTTCGGTCATTGTCGAGTCTCATGTTTTTCAGGTATGTATCTGCCATCCGTGGAACGGCTGCAATGTTACGGCAAACGATCTGTCAGGTATTCCATGATAGAGCAGACCTCCCACGATACCTGTCCTTCCGTCGGGATAGCGCTGTGTAAAGCCGAACGAGTACGGGGCATGGTCGTAGTAGAGTGAGATTTCGCAGGGACAGTCAGGGTTTTCTTCCCAGCTTTTCAACCGTTCCAGACATTTTTGGAGCGAGGTGTCACCGATGGATTCGGCATAGCGCCTTACATTCTCGAAATGTTCTTCATTCAGGATTTTCATGACTTTTGTATTTTTATCTGTTAAACACGTCCGGCTCCGGGAGCCGGTATTTTTATTTCTCGCCTGCCTGACAGTCCCGTGGCCGTACCCGCAAGGTTTGGCGAAAGAAAATACCGCAGCGAAGCGAGGATGATTTTCTTTCAGCCAACCCCGCAGGGGCCTGACCTTGTACGGGTACACAGGACACGGGACTACCTTTGCAGGGTGGGAAATAAAATATGCGGTTGTTCCTTGTTGCGGGATCTTGTATGGCTTCCGGAGATAATCTTCCTGATTTGTTCGCCATTGCCGGACAAATGGTGTATTTTTGCAGTTTCTAATTTCAGGATCATGGAAAACTATATAAAGAAAGCGGCGGATGCTTTCCTTGTGGAGCGTCCGTATGGTATGCGTGTGGATTACAGGAAGAAAGGATTCGTGCTGTTTAACCGCAACCTGAACGTATTGGGCAATGCGGAGCATGCCCGTCTGGAAGAGCTGCCTCTGGAGCGGTTCAATGTGGAGGAGATTCCGTTGGATGGTGAAATTGTGGAGGAACACGCGGGATTTACCGATGTATTCTTCTATACCGATCTGACCAGCCCCTATGCCGGATATGCGCTGAATTTGCAAAAGCTCAAGGCCTATAACCGGTTTATGTTTCCGTTGGCGATGGCGCTGAACCGTAAGTTGTGAGTCCGGAAGCCGGCAACGGTAACAGCCGCATGGAGCACGCCGTTACCGCCAGGTTTTATTATTTGCCCTTTCTTGTTGTTATAAATGCAAGATAATCGCCCACGGCCTTATGGCATCCGGTAAAGTCCGGAGTCCGGAGACCTTTGATTTTCCGGTAACTGACGGTTCCGTTCCTGTCAATGCCTCTTACATGCCTGTTGAATGTCCCTTTGGTTCTGATATGGATGTCAAAACCGTCCCTTCCGGTGATTTCAAGGAACATTCCTCCCGTGATCCGTTCCCCGTCCAGGAATTTCTGTTTCTGTTCATCGAGCAGCCGCTGATATTGCTCTTCCCGCGCTCTGCGCTCTTCCGCCTCTTTCTCCTCCTGTTCCCTGCGTTTCTGTTCCTGCCTCCTTTTGTATGCCTCACGGGCTTGCACCAGGGGGGTGGTGTCAAGTCCGAGAGCCTCGAACACGCGGACGGAGATCAACCTGACAAAGGCTCCTCTTTCCGCGCCCTGAAGCGTATCCGCGATCCAGTTCCTGCAATAGGCGGCAGTTTCGTCCCTGCGGTTTTCTCCGTTGAGGAACCGGCGTGAATACTGCCCGCTGGAGAAATAAACGTTTTCAATCCGGCAGACCACATGGAAACAGTCATCGTCCTCATTCCCATATTCGTTCTTTCTAGACAGGGAGAGATATACATTCTCGGCGTACGGTTCCAGTTCCATATAAGGAGCCACGACGGTATTCCCGTCAGACCTGTACTTGAATACTTTTGCTTTCATACTATCGTTCAGTTTGTCGGTTGTTGCATATTTCATCTATAATCTCTTTCCCGCTTCTTTCACCCTTCAGGAAGGCAAGGAAGCGCCTCAAAAAGAGCCGGGCACAGTCAGTTCCCAGCTGGGAGCTTTCACCGTCTTTGGTAGCGCATACCGCAAAACGCCCCAGTCCGAAACTGTCCTGTTGCGGTACGATGTGGTAAGACAAGTCCTCGCTTGCGTTGATGTGCAACCCACGACGGAAAACATAGAAAGTTTTCGGGATTCTTCTGTCGGTATCGATTTCCATACGCTTGTAACCGTGATGTTCCAATAACCGGACCAGTTCCCTGTTTGTCGGAATTGTATGTCCGATCCAGTCCGGCCAGCTTATATTTTCTATTGTATGTCCGTAATTGTCATATAATATGTCGAACTGTTCCTGGTATTCATCGTAAAATTCCCCGTTCCCGTTGCACATTTTCTCCAAAGCGATGCCGTTTTTACGGACAAGGGCAAGGTCGCCCAGTCCGCACGCGATTTCATTGAGCAGCGTGCGTTCCTCATCCCTGTCCTTTGCCGTTCCGTAAATTCTAAGCCGGGAATACCGGTGTAGCGCCGAACGGGACGGCATATCCAGTTTTTCCCATATCCCATCGTTTCCTATAGCCTGTCTGGTGTTTTCCGGAAGTCCGTACCACCACTTGTCCAAATTGTTTGTATCCATAATTTCTGAATCAGATTGTTTTTAAATTCTGTTTTGAGTACCATGCCTGATACGCGGCGGCATACTCCTGACGTTCCCGTTCCAGGGAATTTCTCATCTCAGGGGTGTATCCGAGCAGGCGGATGTATCCTCCGTTATAGCCGGTGAGTTCGCACCTTATTCCGGCTTCCTCCAGTTTGTCGATGCGTTTTTGGGCCATTTTTGCGCTTGAATATTCCTTCGGCCAAAAATAGACTTCGCCCCGTGAGCCGAAACAGTCTTCCCCCAGAATTATTTCCCCGGCATACTTCCGGCTTTCGATGAAGCCGAAACGCGCTTTGCCCAATGCCCGGCGCATTGCCTCGTGTGCCGGACCTTCCGGATGCTTGAATATCTCCGGCTTGTCTTTGCTGCCGAGTTTGGGCGGTTCCACCTTGTACGGCTGTTTGTAACTTCCGATTCCGAGCGTCAGGTAAAAGTTGGTGTGAAAATAGTCCGTCATGGGGTCGCTGTCATCGAAATTGTACGACATGATGAAATCGCAGATATTCACCATTACATCCTTTGCCCTGTCCGTCAAGGATTTGTCTGAATGGATATGATGGTGGTTGACATCGCCTTGAACTTTTCCGGACTCTTTGGTGAACGCCTCGAAATCCGCTTTCATCAACCGGATATGGATGGAGTGGCAATTCTCCCGTCTGACAGAGAACTTGTATCCCGGATAGGTCTCCTTGAGCCATGCCCGTACCAGTCCCACGATTTCAGGAGCGTGCTGCCCCTTGTAATTGCGGCCTTTCCAGCGGTATTCGTTATACACATACTTGGTGTATTCCTTTGCCGTGGCTCCCGGATAGTCATATTCATATCCGGTTGAGGTCGAGGGAATATCCGGTTTTTCTTTCCAAGCCTCAAAAAGCCTTCCAAACTCGGTGTTCACCTGTTGCATGATTGCGGTGTCACCACCCTTGTCCGGGTGGTGCTCCAATGCCAGCCGGCGGTATTCTTTCTTCAAGTCCGCCAGAGAGTGTATGTTCTGAAAATAAGTCATAGCCATAAGTTTTTTATGCCCCTGCGAGGCGGTTGATAAAATATTCCCGGTAGTCAAGGTCAAGACCGAGGTTGAGACAGGCCGTTTCCATGTCATCTTCTCTCAGGTCGTCCGCCTCCTGCAATTCGCGCAGGTACCGGATTTCGGAGTCCAGGTATTCCTGTGCTTCCGTTTGACCGCAACCGCATGAGTTGCAGATCAGACTGATAATGTTTCCCTGCATGCTGTTTGATTTTTTATGTTTCTGTTCCTGTTTCTGAGGCCTCGTCCGTCGTATATCGAGACGGCCCGTTCCACCAAAAGCCTGCGGTTGTCTTCCGAAAGTTCCAGATAGAACCGTTCCGCCGCGCCGAATGTGCCCTTGTCTGTCGCCACGCACCATTTTTCCCAGAAATGCGGGTACATGCCGCCATACACGGTTTTGCATTCCTCCTCGCTCCAGGCGTTCCACATGTAGTAGAAGAAACTGGAGACGGTATTTTCCGCTTGATATTTCATGGTTCTTCTATTTGTGATTCTACATTGTTTGTTTCTCTCAGTTGATGCCACACAGCCTCATACATCTCATGAAGCCAGTCTATGTTCTTCGCGCCGAGTTCAAACGGGCTGTGACACTGCACCTCGTCACCGCTTTCTTTCTCTTCGGCAAGGACGGTCAGGCTGTCCGCCGTTACCCGGAGTCCTGTCACCCTGCATTCATATGGTTCTCCGTTCTTGCCAAACCATATCACCCAGACCGGATCATAATCCTCTTCCGGAAGACGAATTTCTTTCACGCAGTGAGCATGGAGCAACTGCCGTATCGCGTCGATGATGTCCCCCCGCAGTTCCTTGATCCTGCCGCTGAAATCAACGGCTTCTGACGGTAAACTTCCTTTTCCGCCTCTTTCCTGCAAGGAGAGAATCCGCGTGTCGGGATGGATACAGAAATCCCAGTCCAACACTTCATCGTCATCGCGTGTCGTGTGGATATCGCCGCCCAAAACAAGACCGCAATCGTCATTTACCATTCTTTTTGCTTCATCGCGGTCTTCTGCCGCTACCGTGTAAGTGCCCTCGAAGGAATACCTTACTCTTATGTCATATCTTTTCATGATTCTTTCCATTTGATTGTTGATACCAGATTCATTGCCCGGAAGGATTACCGGATATTCAATATTGCGCTAAAGGCATGTGGGTCAAGCCTGTAAAACGTCGGAAGGTTAAGTGTGACCATCGGGTAGCTTACTCAGCCGCTCTGACGTCTATAACCTGTATCCTCAGCCAATTTGTTAGACAGAAGGAACTCCATGGCATCAGGATTGTTGTTGATGTCCACGAATGCCCTGTCAGGCAGTGAGAATGCCGCCTTATCTTCTAAGTTGACCGTCAGGACCGTGTATATCTCATGGGTCACGGGATCTTTCAGAGACAATGCCGGCCAGCCGTTATGGTACATTTCAATCACGATTGAGAGACGGCTTTCCTGATACAGGAAAGTCTCTTCCATGGACGGATGGTCGCATTTGGCAATTTCAAAATCATCCTCCCCTTTGGTAAATGTCACCATCGGATAGGATACATCGACAAAACATTCCTCTTCCCGGTAGCAGAGATGTTCTTTTCCCTCTGAACGGATTATAGCCAATCGGGTGTTCATATTCGTAACTGGTTTTAAAATTATTGACTTGCAAGTTAATTGGCCGGCATTCACCTGCCTGTTTCTTTAAACGTGTGATTGTCACCGCCTGCGGACATTTGGGAGAGTTGCTGTCTCACCGCCTTGATTTTCCCAATCAGTTCGTCCTCCCTTCGGAATGAGGGGGTACATTTGGTACGCCTCATCCCGGCTCCCCAGGGGATGCCGCCGCATACTTTTCTCAGGCGTGCCTTTTCGCTTTCCAGGGCCGACTCCAGACGGGCCAGCCTGCGTCGCAACGATTCTTCGGTCACAGTTCTCATGATTTCATTGTTTTTTTAGTATGGTGACGGGTCGGAAAGACAGTCACCATACCGTCGTTATGTGTCACGTTATATTTTAGCTTTTTCCCTTTTGATGCCTCTCAGGACGTACAACAGGTGCAGGAACAGCTCCCTGTCGTAAATCCGGAAGAAGAACGGCTCGCCTGTTTCCCTGACCGTTCCGGTAAAAGACACGGACTCCCGGTTCACGGGATATTGGAGGAAGTTGCCGTTTGCCAGCAGGGTGTGCTTTTTCTTCATCACTTCGCCTAGGAACTTGTCCATATCGTCGTTTCCCTCATAGCCGGAGAAGTAGAGGAAATGATGACGGCGCAGGCTTCGCAGGATTTTGGCGGTTTCCAGCCTTACATCCCTGCCTGACGATTCGTCCGTTCCTCTCATCAGGTTGCAGATGAACTTCTTCTCGCCATTTATGTCAAGAAACAGATAAGGAACTATAATTATAGAGGCATGCCGTGCGTGGTCAGAGATGACCATCGGCTTTTCTTTCAGGATGTCTCCTTTGAAGGTAATGTTCCGGTAATGGTTGTCCATCTGCCGTTCCAGTTCCTTTCTTGGCGTGGTAACGGAGCGGAGTCCCGTGAAGTAGCGTCCGCCCGCCCGGAAGCAGAACCGGTAGATGTCCGCATGATAAGGCTCTCCCAGGAAAAAGAAATTCCGGGTATGGCGGATGGGGGGCAAGACATCCATGTAGTCGAAATATCTTTCTTCCGTAATCTCACTGAACGGGGCGCAGAGGGATTGCAGGTGGATGCGTATCATCTTGCGGACGGTATTTCCGGACACGGCTGTGAGGTACGGGTTCTTTTCCCTGTCCCTCAGTTCCTCCAGTGTCTCATGATGGTAGTCGCCGTGTATTCCGTCAGACATGGTGGTCACGCAGCTGCCGTCAAAACTGCGTGAATCGACTACGAATTTCAGTTTGTCGTTATTCATGGTTCAGATGTTTTGAAGGTTCAACACTCTCTTGGCGGCACTGAGGGCATTGGAGGTGAGCTGCCGTTGCCATGCCTTGTTTCTGGGTGACCAGCGGAATCCGGAGGATTTCAGTTCCTTTCGTCTGTTGTCTTCGGGAATCCTGTCAAACAGGATCTGAAGGCGGTCTTCCCCATAGTTCCATACAAGTGTCCCGCCCTCGAACGGCACTTCCTTGTTTTCCCGGCTTTGCACCGCTTTCAGCCTTTCGCGCATCCGTTCCGCAAGTTCCGGCAATTGGAAGAATTTGTTTCTCGGGGTGATGACGGGTTTCCTTAGCCTTGCGTTATATTCGGAAATGAAGTCCACGGCCCTGCGGACGATTTCCACTTCCCCGTGATTGGCGAAGGTGGATACCTTGTTCAGGATGCTGCTGACGAACAGGGCACGGTTATAACCCCGGCATTGTCCGGTGTCAATCCCGTGGATGGTGTCGGCGCTGCTCTTGATGTCGCGTTTGAGCGTCTGCCATGCCTTTTCCAGTTTTTCTTCCTCCGGTCGTGCGGCTTCCTTTTTTCGTCTGACGGCTTCAAGAACCTTTTGCCGCCAATTGCGGAACTCCTCGTAGCGGTTCTGATAGCTTCTGTTCGTATTCTCCTGCCTGTGGTAATCAAATCCGCCTCGTCCCGTCACCATCGGGTTGGCGCAGCGTGAGAGGGCCGAGAGCTGGGCGGATAGCTTTTTCCGGTAGGCGGCGATGTATGTATCCCGTTCCTCTTCCTGCATGAGTTGCAGGTCGTTGTGCAGCTCCTCCCCGTAAATCATGATGTCCGTCTCGCCACGAATCTCCGGGTCGAAGGAACTCCAGGCGTATGCGTCGCAAGCCTGTTTCCACATATCCTCCAGATAGCCAGGATGTTTGAACGCTACGGCTTCCCAGTCTTTGAAGTCCCTGGAATGCAATTCATTCCGATCTTCCGGATTTCCGTACAGGTGTACATAGTTGCCCGTTCCATGATGCTCCTTTCTGAAATGGAACGGTACGGGAGGATGGTCCGTACCCTTTTCCCGGATCATCGTGACCCGGTGCGCATTCTCTGCGGTAAGGCCCGTTACTTGTTCTTCCCGGACCTTTGCTGTTGTTGTTTCAGTCATAACCGTTGCCATTCATAAATTATTTCTACCAGTTCTTCGTCCGCCAGTTTTTGGATTTCCTCGTCCGAGCAATAGCAGGCGATTTCCTCGTCCAGCTTGAAAGCTGCCGGGTCAAGGCTTCTGATGCCGTCCAGCAGTTCCGGCACCAGGCTGTCTGCGGCAACCGTATAGCTTCCGTCCCTGCCTTGCACCTTCCGTGCGGGATAGCTCCTTTCCCGATAAACCAACATTCTCATTTTCGGATTGGCACCCTGCTGTCCTTTGTGGACTTTGCTTGTTGTCTCTCTGTTCATACCTTCATTTTTTTAGTTTGTTTGACATGATCGGCTCCGTGGAGCCGGTTTTTCGGTTTCTTACTTGCCGGACTGTCCTTTGCCGGGGATTGCGCAAGGCTTGGCAAAAGAAAATACCGCAGCGAAGCGAGGATGATTTTCTTTTAGCCAACCAGCCCCTGAAAGGGGCCGCCTTGCGCAATCAACCCGGCAAAGGGCTATATTTGCAGGTAAGAAATTGAAAGAATGGCTGGGATTTTCAATTTGTCGGATACAACATGTAATAAGTATAATGAGCAAATTTAAAAGCATACAACGAAGGTTTTTCAAATATTTTCCAAACTATCGGATATCAATATCATATCGTAAAACAAGCGAAGGCGTGGCATTCCGGAATAAATACATGTCTTCGCGTCAAAGGTGATTGATTGAAATGAATATATTCTCTGCTTTTGATACGGGTGTCATGGTAGCTCTCTTGCTGGGTATTGAGTTTCTTAGGAGTGATATCCAAACAATTCTCTATTGTAAAAGAAACGATCCCGGGATTTTTAAGAGCTGCCTGTATACATTATTTATATTGTTGGCAAGTCTTTATTCCATTGTGGCCGGAGCCATGCTTAACCCCGAGCCCGTACCCGTTTATGAATTGATGCCCGGTTTTCAAATAGGAGTTTATGGTTCTTGTTTTTTGTTTATATTTCTTGTTATCGCCGGTCTTTACCGTAAAATATTACCTCTCGTCCTTTTGGGGTACGCTATGGTATATGTAATCGGTGTACTGATACCGTTACTTGGATATGTAGTGTCCATGATGAATTATTTCGCCAGCGTAGGATGATTATGAAGATCAAAGATGTTTTCCAGAGAAAATGGATAACAGACAGTATAACAAAAAGAAGGTATCCTTTTCAGATACCTTCAATGACGGGCCGGTTGCATATTTACCCTAATTTCCGCAAGCGAATGAAATCAGAGATTGCCATGCATTTTTTAGTGAGTTTATTATCTTTACATTGTGTTTTAGTGAAACGAAGGTGCCAAAGGTCCACTCTTTTGCATAACTTCCCCTTACCCCATGAAGCGACTTGAGGCAATACGCATTACCCACCATTAGAATAAGGATTAGCCAAAATCCTGTTGAAAGGCTATTTTATACGCTGGATTCTCGGTATAGATGTTTAGCACGTACGTCCTTGAAGTCCTAATCCACTTTGCGGCAATCGAGATGTATTTGAAAATATTGGTGTCCGGTAAAAGTTTGACCGAATCAAAAATACAAGGCTGAATCCCCTCTCGGAGGTCCAGCCTTTTTCGTTACCTTTGTTTCTGCTAAAAAATAAATCAATAACGATGAACAAAGGTAGTCATTTCAACGGACAGCCGGCATATGGTCAGCTGATAAATTTGCTGGACAAGTCAAAAATTCTCCAAATCAGTCAAGAAAAGGGCGGCGAACGGTATGTCAAACACTTTGACGCCTGGCAGCATCTGCTGATAATGTTGTATGCCGTGATCAAACGGTTCGATTCGCTGCGGGAAATCACGGACTCGATGTTCCCTGAAGCGAGAAAGCTTGCCCATCTTGGGATAAGCATGATGCCCCGGCGCAGTACTCTGTCTGACGCAAATGCACGCAGGTCAGAGGGAATCTTTGAGGCAATCTATCGCGACCTGTACAAGACATACCGCAACGAACTTTCATCGGACAGCCGAAACAATCCATCTTCCAGTTGGATAAACCGGCTGCAGATTATCGATTCGACGACAATCAGCCTGTTCTCCAACCTTATCTTCACGGGAGTCGGACGCCATCCGAAGACGGGGAAGAAGAAAGGCGGCATAAAGGTCCACACCAATATCCATGCAAACGAGGGAGTTTCTTCAGATATCAGGTTCACATCTGCCGCCACTAATGACAGTTTCATGCTCAAGCCGTCAAATTACACAAGCGGAGACATCGTTGCCCTGGACAGGGCCTACATCGATTACGCCAAGTTCGAGGAGCTGAGCCGGGCAGGTGTCATATATGTCACCAAGATGAAGAAGAATCTTGTCTATGAGGTTTCTGCTGATACGATATACATGACAGAAAGTGGGTTGATGGCACTTCGGGAACGCCATGTGACATTCACGAAGAAGGTCAAAGATGGCGACGATATAAAGCACCATGCACGCATAGTCACCTACGTCGACCAAAAGAAAAGAGGGGCCAAGCTCATATCCCTCCTCACAAACGACATGGAGATGAGCGCCGAGGATATTGTGGCAATCTACCGGAAACGCTGGGAGATAGAGCTGTTGTTCAAGCAGATAAAGCAGAACTTCCCCCTTCGGTACTTTTACGGCGAAAGCGCCAATGCCATCAAAATCCAGATATGGATAACCCTCATCGCCAACCTTCTACTGATGGTGCTGAAGAAACGCATCAAACGCAGCTGGAGCTTCTCGGGATTGGCAACAATGGTCAGAATCATGTTAATGTATTACGTCAACCTCTACACCTTCCTCGAAGAACCCGACAAAGACTGGTCAAAACTGGTAGCCGAGGCAGAATCGCCACCCAAGGAACTCCTGCTCTTTGGATAGAGGGGCTTACCAGACAAAACAAACACCCGCAATGCCTATCAAGTGACACTGCGGGTAGGCGAATCGTACTACACTAAACTTTAGCGGACAGCAATGATTTGAAAACGAAAGTCTTAATACGACTCGATATGGATAGGCCAAAATCCTTAACGTTTAATTTTCGGATGATTGTTTTGTAGAAGTTCCTTATCAATGCAGTCATCAGCAGGTATACTGCATTTTCTGCCATGAATGACTTTGGCAAATGTTTCCATCCAAACCCGTTGTTCATGTCATCGAGGATTCTTTCCTTCCCACCGCACAGGTTATAGAACTCTACGACATCCCTTATGTCGGATTCGAAATCATTGGTAAGGATACACCGGTAGGTATATTCTCCTTCCCATAGCTCCCGTATGTCATCTGTTCTTCTTTGTCTTTGGATGACAAGACGGTATGGTTTCCCCTTCCACTTTTCTACGACAATCGAATTCAGCTCGAACCTGATTCCGTTGATCTCCTCAGCCTTCCATCCCCTGAGGGCGAACATGTCATCGTAAAAAGCGGAGCATCTGTTGGCTCTGATATAGAAGTACTTGCAATGGGCCTTGACGGTATCTACAATCTCTTCGGAGCACGACCCACAATCCATACGAGCTCTATTTATATGAATGCCGTTACATTCCAGCCTGGTGAAGATTCTTTCCAATGTACACTGCTGGCAGAACCGGACATTCGTGTTGCCATCCCGATTTTCAATGCCGACAATATGGTCACCTATAACGGCCACTCCCGGGCTGTATCCTGTGAACTTCTTGTATGTACGTTTGGCATCATACTTCTCCGTTTCAATGAACTGGTGGTCAAAATCCAGATCGTAACCCTGCTCCTGACATAATTCTCCGGTAGCAATGAGAGACTTGACCAACAATTCGTTCATTGTGTCAGCTGTATTGAAGTCATATGATTTACCTGAGTCTGGAGATGAATACGTTATGTTGTCTGTAGTCAGTTCTTTTATGGCGCGAAGAATCGTGTCTGCGCTGCAGGTTTTAAGTTTGGGATGCAGGGAAAGATGGGGCATGAGATGAGTGGATATGTCTTCAATGCACGAGCCGCCACAGAAGAATACGCACATGAGAGAACGGATGATTTCACTGTATTGGTAACCATAGGTTCTGCTATGCAGTCCTAATGTGGAGTCGATTACGTCCGATAAAAGAGCATCAAATTGCTCCATGATTGAAAATATTCCGCCAAAAGGTGTGATTGAATCGAATTTTATTTGTACTTTAGCCATGTCTGCTGAAGATTGGTTTGATTTTTATTGCAACACGAAGTTAAGTGAATCTTCTGACATGACAAAGCACTGGGTAATACATTACTACTCAGTGCTTTAAATTATTCTTGTACAAAAGTGTTGCGGAAATTAGGTATATCAACAATTGAGGAAGCGTTATGCTTGTTTTGTTGTGACTCCACTCAAAATGCGGTGTTCCGGTTTCACGCTTCCATGTATTATCAGGTTCTTCCAAGAAACCTGGAAGGCGTAAAATAATCCACATTTATGAAGCAGTATTGGTCTTTTTTCAAATCGGGCAAGTTTGCTTTTCTTGCCTTGTTCTTCGTATCACTTACGGTAATATCTTGTGACAACGATGACGATAACAATGTTTCTCCCGATCCGCCTATTGAGAAAGGCGAAATTGAGCTTGCAGAAAATGCCCAAGCTCTCAACTATTTTGATTTTATCAATCCGAACGATGTGGAGATCTTAAATGCTGACACAACACAGATTCGTGTGAGCCAGGCATACCTGGATAAGATAAAGACAAAGGTAAACAAGAACGATGTGTTGTCTATATGGCGCAGCATCGACACGCCACCTTTCATTCGGAAGGTATCAAATGTATCGGCAAACGGAAAGGATGCTATTCTGACGACAACCCAAGGTACATTGGCAGACCTGATAGAGCATGGCGACTTCAAGCTGAGCACGGAATTGTATGTTAACTACGGCGAGAAAGGCTTGAAGAACCGTTATTCCAAAGACGGCGTTTATCATCCCAGCGTGGTTATCTTCAGCGGTACAGAAGACAATGGCAAAAAGTATGCAACAGCCGAAGAGCTGCTGGCCCAAGAAGCTACATGGCATATTTTCAACAAGGATGGAATAACCAATTATTCATACGAAGAAAAAGGCTTACGCATTGGACTGAAGGATGTACAGACCCACACAGCATTAGACCTTGAAATCGGCATCAACATTTCCTGGTTCAAATTACGTAACTTTGATTGCTACTTCACAGGTGAGTACAAACTGGATGGTCCTCTGTTCGTTGAATGGGATGTGAAGGATAAATCAAGCGGCGGTGAAGTCCCATTAGTCTATTATCCTCCTATTGTAGTTGTATTCCCGATAGCAGGTCCCATTCACATTTCGGTCATGGTTATACCCACTTTAACTATGGACTGTAATGCACATGCAAAAGGCACGATAGGCATAACTCTGCCCATGACTTTTGATTCTTCCTTTAAGCTGGGTCCTTCCTATGCAAGAGACAGAGGCTGGGTCTTTTATAAAGAATACAACCATTCGTTTAACTGCTATGTAGATCGAACCAACATCACTTACTCTGGTGAAGTGGCTGCAAGCCTGGGTGTATATTTCAAGACGGAAGTCAATATAGCCTATTGCGGAGGTCCTTTCGTTAAAGTAGGTCCTTCTGTTTCAACAGATCTGTCTGCAAGTGTAGTAACGGGTTCCGACTATCAGTTCAAGGTCAACACCAGCGGCAAGTTTAAGCTGGCCGGTAAGACAGGAGCCGAATTGCATATAGTGGGATATTCGTTAGGCAAGTGGGAAACGGAATATGTTTTAGCGGAGAAAGATGCCTGGAATAAAGAATTTATAGTAGATATGTGGCCTAAGTAGGGCTTTTAGCGGATAAACCTCAATCAGTCATTAGAACGAGAAAAGTAAAGCGACTGACTATTTTTATTCGTTCTAACGACCGAATTGGGTTAAAAGAGACAAAATGGGCGAGGAAGACCACTGAGCTTTCAGCCTATTTTGTGACTTTCACTTATAGTCTAAAACGATATAGCATTAATGAATTGTCTTCCTCGTCCATATTGGGTATGATATACGAATAATAATAGGGTGCCATATATCCCATTACTCTAAAATTCGTAGGAACGGATACATCTGCAATGAGCTTACCTTCTTTATAAATTTGCAGCCCATCTTTTTCTATATCCTTCTTTTTATACGATCTGAATAAAGATTGATTGCTGATTACGTGTGTTGAAAATAGTTTAGGATATCTTTTGTCCGCCTGACTACTCTAATGCTATCCACTTTCTATCCACCCTTATTTTTGTGACAGACTGTTGGCTGGATGCTCGTGGAAAATCGTTACTTTTGCAGCCGTTTTCAGGCAGGATAGGTTCATGTAATTGGGATAAAGTGGCATTAGCCGTAGGAATTCCTGCATCAGAAAGTGATTATTATCAACATAAACCTAATTTCCGCAACACTTTTGTATAAGAATAATTTAAAGCAGTGAGTAGTAATATATTACTCAGTGCTTTGTCATGTTCGAAGATTTACTTAACTTCGTGTTGCGTAAAAATCAAACCAATCTTCAGCAGACATGGCTAAAGTACAAATAAAATTCGATTCAATCACACCTTTTGGCGGAATATTTTCAATCATGGAGCAATTTGATGCTCTTTTATCGGACGTAATCGACTCCACATTAGGACTGCGTAGCAGAACCTATGGTTACCAATACAGTGAAATCATCCGTTCTCTCATGTGCGTATTCTTCTGTGGCGGCTCGTGCATTGAAGACATATCCACTCATCTCATGCCCCATCTTTCCCTGCATCCCAAACTTAAAACCTGCAGCGCAGACACGATTCTTCGCGCCATAAAAGAACTGACTACAGACAACATAACGTATTCATCTCCAGACTCAGGTAAATCATATGACTTCAATACAGCTGACACAATGACCGAATTGTTGGTCAAGTCTCTCATTGCTACCGGAGAATTATGTCAGGAGCAGGGTTACGATCTGGATTTTGACCACCAGTTCATTGAAACGGAGAAGTATGATGCCAAACGTACATACAAGAAGTTCACAGGATACAGCCCGGGAGTGGCCGTTATAGGTGACCATATTGTCGGCATTGAAAATCGGGATGGCAACACGAATGTCCGGTTCTGTCAGCAGTGTACATTGGAAAGAATCTTCACCAGGCTGGAATGGAACGGCATTCATATAAATAGAGCCCGTATGGATTGTGGGTCGTGCTCCGAAGAGATTGTAGATACCGTCAAGGCCCATTGCAAGTACTTCTATATCAGAGCCAACAGATGCTCCGCTTTTTATGAAGACATGTTCGCTCTCAGGGGATGGAAAGCTGAGGAAATCAACGGGATCAGGTTTGAGTTGAACTCGATTGTCGTAGAAAAATGGAAGGGGAAACCATACCGTCTTGTCATCCAAAGACAAAGAAGAGCAGATGACATACGGGAGCTATGGGAAGGAGAATATACCTACCGGTGTATCCTTACCAATGATTTCGAATCCGATATAAGGGATGTCGTAGAGTTCTATAACCTGCGCGGTGGGAAGGAAAGAATCCTCGATGACATGAACAACGGGTTTGGATGGAAACATTTGCCAAAGTCATTCATGGCAGAAAATGCAGTATACCTGCTGATGACTGCATTGATAAGGAACTTCTACAAAACGATCATCCGAAAATTAAACGTTAAGGATTTTGGCCTATCCATATCGAGTCGTATTAAGACTTTCGTTTTCAAATACATCTCGGTTGCCGCAAAGTGGATTAGGACTTCAAGGACGTACGTGCTAAACATCTATACCGAGAATCCAGCGTATAAAATAGCCTTTCAACAGGATTTTGGCTAATCCTTATTCTAATGGTGGGTAATGCGTATTGCCTCAAGTCGCTTCATGGGGTAAGGGGAAGTTATGCAAAAGAGTGGACCTTTGGCACCTTCGTTTCACTAAAACACAATGTAAAGATAATAAACTCACTAAAAAATGCATGGCAATCTCTGATTTCATTCGCTTGCGGAAATTAGGTTTACCATTCCAGACGTTCCTTCACATTGTTCATCGCCTCTTTCAGGCTGCTGTTCATGACCCGCGCATAATGCTGCGTCATGCGTGTGGAGGCATGTCCGAGCATGACGGACACGTCCTGCAAGGGTACATTGTTGGCGAGCGTGACGGTGGTCCCGAAAGTGTGCCTGGCCACATGCGTGGTCAGATTTTTCTTTATGCCGCAGAAATCGGCGATTTCCTTGAGGTAGCTGTTCATTTTCTGGTTGCACATGACAGGCAGGCAGCATCCTTTCTTTACGCAGATCGGATGTTCCCTGTATTTCTCCAATATGGCCAGTGGAACGGGCAGCAGCGGGATGTTGCTGATGGAAGACGCTTTTCTGCGGTGTTCCAACTTGACCCTTCCTTTCCTTATCCACCAGTCACCGAGATTGTCCTGTACCAGGTTTTCACCACTCAGAGTGGCGACATCGGAGAACGCCAGACCGGTGAAGCACGCGAAGACAAATATGTCCCTGACCAGCTCGAGCCGTGGGATGGTGAATTTCTTTTTCATGACGGCCTGCAACTCGTCGTAGGTCAGGAATACCGGATCGGTCTCGTCCTGTTCCATCTTGTAACCGTAAAAGGGATTCTTACGCATCCATTCCTTTGCCAATGCCATGTTGGTGAATTTCTTGAAACATTTCATGTAGCGGACTATCGTGTTACGGCACAGTCCCCCCTCCGTTTTCAGGTAAATGTCAAACGCGCGGATGAACTCCGGTGTCAGCTCATGGAAGGTGATATCCTCCTTGCCGTAATAAGAGGGGATAAGCCGCTGCAATTTCTTCACCACGTTCTTGTACCGGTTGATCGTAACGGGAGAGTAGTCTATGCCTGTCAGTGTTTCCATTTCCTTGATGCCATCCTGCATGGTACCGAGCAATGTACGCATTTCGGTGTCTTTCCCGAAAACACGTTTCAGGATCAGTTTCGGGGTAATCAGGGCCTGTTCCAATACCAGTTCCTTGTGTTTCTCGAGGGCACGTGCGTGTAACTCCGCAATATAGGTATTCAATGCGATGGATGCCCTGTCCCTGCCCTTGCTGCATCCTTTGGCCGCATTCCATAAGTTCAGAGGCACGCTTCTTTGGATACGGGCATCGTCGTAGCTCCCGTTGATGGTTATCCGCATCAGTACGGGGGCCTCACCGTTTTTCAACAATTTCGTTTTGAGCACGAAAAAAAGAATGTTCATTGTTCCTTGTTTCATCACTTTTGTTTTTTTAGAGGTGTTACATCCAATTGTTTCGTCAAAACCGGATGGCATGAGGACGTGAAACGAAATGTTAAATTCGGTGGCTTTTTTGAGGGACTTGTGGAATAGCCATAAAAATCCCATTTTTATCAGGTTCGAATTGCCTTTTGTATCCCGGGTTCGATTCCTTTTTTTATCCCGATGGGAAATACCGAATTTTTAAATTTATTTCACATTTTCAACTCCATCCGGTCATGTGTGCAAAATTACTTTTTCACACCGGAGATTGAAATTGTCAAACAGTTGAAAAACAATGAAGTATGATACATATTTATGGCTTTTTCAAAAACCTTAAAAAAAGCCACTGAACTGGCAAAATCCAACTTCACAAATATGTAATGAAATGCGTAGCGAGGGTAAAAAAAGAACCCTTGAACTATCTCTAATTCAAGGGTTTTCTAAAATTGAAAAGCTTTTTGGTGGTGCCACCAGGAATCGAACCGGGGACACAAGGATTTTCAGTCCTTTGCTCTACCAACTGAGCTATGGCACCGTTGTTTTGTTTAACGGGTGCAAAGATACGGACTTTTTTTTAATATGCAATAGTTCGATGGAAAAAATGATAAAAATTATTCATTAAGTGAATTCCAGCCCTGGGCTTTCAGTTCAACTTCTCCACCGTCACGGCCTACTAGATAATTGCCCAGTTCGGGACGGGTAATGTGACCGATGACTTTAACTCCTTTTATCTCAGAAACTTTGTCGTGGGCGGTTAGAGGGACGGTGAACAAAAGCTCATAATCTTCGCCGCCATTCAGGGCTGCCGTCGATAAATTCATGTTGAACTGCTCTGCCATAGCTGCTGTCTGGTAGTCGATAGGAATGCGATCTTCATAGATACGGCAACCTACATTGCTTTGCTTTGATATATGAAGTAATTCGGAAGAAAGGCCGTCCGAAATGTCCATCATGGAGGTAGGAACAATACCGGCTTTGTCAAGCAACTCGATGATGTCTTTGCGGGCTTCCGGTTTTAACTGGCGTTCCAGTAGATATTCCTTGCCGGTGAAGTCGGGGGTAAATTCTTTTTCTCCTTTAAATACCCTTTTTTCTCTTTCAAGCAACTGCAAACCCATATAGGCGGCTCCCAGGTCTCCGGATACGCAGACAAGGTCGGTATCTTTTGCTCCGCTGCGGGTGACTATTTTTTCTTTTTCACCTTCACCGATACATGTAATGCTGATGCACAGGCCGGTCAAAGATGCGGAAGTATCACCACCTACAATGTCAACTCCATAAATATCACAGGCCAGTTGGAGACCCGAATAGAATTCTTCCAGTTCTTCTACCGAAAAACGTTTGGATATACCGAGGGAGACCGTTATCTGTTTCGGTTTTCCGTTCATTGCATAAATATCGGAGAAGTTGACGACTGCTGATTTATATCCCAGGTGTTTTAGCGGAACATACGTCAGGTCGAAGTGAATGCCTTCAAGTAAAAGGTCGGTTGTTACCAATACCTGCTTTTCCTTATAGTCTAGTACTGCGGCATCATCGCCAACGCCTTTTACTGTACTTTCGTTTTTTAACTCTATCTTTTCTGTAAGGTGGCGGATTAAACCAAATTCGCCAAATGTTGCAATTTCTGTTCTTTTGCTCATCTTTTATTTATCGTAACAAATTATCTTTATGGAAAGTTGTTATATGTTTTTTGATTTCATCGTCAAATTTCTTGTCCAGGCAGAATTCGATGGTAATCGGCAAATAATACATGCACGTTTTCCAATCTTCCGGAATGTGCGGATTATCCAATAGCCGGGCGGCATCTTTTTCTGTAACCAGAATGTATTTGGCGGATGACTTCATTTTATCAAAGGTATTTTTAATGCGTCGTATATCGGATTTTTCGAAGGCATGATGGTCCGGAAAAATCAGCGGCGTTACCTTGTCGGAAAACTTTCCGACTTCTTTGATGAACCCTTCGGGAGAAGCGATGCCGGATATAACCAGCAGTTCGTCTTCTTTTTGAATGTCTTTCCGGCTGAGCGGTTTGCCCTGATTCCCGAATACCGGTTTAATTTCATCGTAAGCGATATGTGTGAAGTGGATGGACTGGTGGGCCAGCAACTTCATGTTTTCTTCAATGATGCGGTACTCGATAGGTTTCATATCCTCCTCGCATTTGGTGACGATAACCATGTCTGCCCGGCGTATTCCGCAGATAGGTTCACGCAGGCGGCCGGCGGGGAGTAGCTTGTCGTTGTAGAACAAACGATGGTAGTCAGTCAGGACGATAGAGAATGAAGGGGCGACGTAGCGGTGCTGATAGGCATCGTCAAGAAGGATGACTTGCGGACGCTGTTCTTCAGGAAGTGCCAGCAGTTTGCCGATACCTTCGCGACGGTCGGCATCTACGGCCACGAGAATATCGGGAAACTTATGTTTCATCTGATAAGGTTCGTCACCAATCTCGTGGCTTGTACTCTGCTCGTTTGCCAGGATAAAACCGGAAGATTTTCGTTTATATCCCCGGCTGAGTACGGCTATCCTGTAATCATCCTTTAATAAACGGATGATATATTCGGTATGAGGTGTTTTCCCTGTTCCTCCCACAGCCAGATTCCCAATGCATATAATAGGTATAGGATATGACTCCGAAGACAGCAGTCGCCAGTCGAACAGCTGATTGCGGAACCGGACTCCTATTCCATACAGGAAGGAAAAGGGAGAAAGCAGAGAGTGTATTTTTATGTCGTTTTCTGTCGGCATCTCGGATTATAATGGTTTAACATCATAAGGAAGTCGCGCCTGGACTCCGGTTGTCGATTTGATATTATTCAGTGTTTTGAAATACTCATATTCTTCGCCCAATACACTTTTTACAACAGAAACTTTTACTTCACCGAGTTGTTTTTCGATGAATTCTTTCCAGAAATCTTTGGAACCGGAAACATAAGTCAGGCTGTAATCAGTCAGGTCGGCTAAAGAGGCGGCAGTCTCGATAGCTTTATCTATACCTCCGAGTTCGTCAACCAGGCCACGTTCTTTTGCTTGTTCGCCGGTCCAAACGCGTCCTTGCCCTATTTCGTTGATTGCTTCCTTGCTCATATCGCGGCCATCGGCGCAACGAGTAATGAATGTGTCATACCCTCTCTCAACAAATGATTGAATCAGGACTTTTTCATCTTCACGCATCGGACGGCTCATGTCTCCCAAATCTGCGTATGTATTTGTTTTTACAATATCGGTAGTAAGCGACAGTTTATCGAATAAGCCCGTTACGTTCGGGAAAATACCGAAAATACCGATAGAACCGGTAAGCGTGTTGGGTTCAGCTACGATTTTGCTGGCGGCACACGAAATATAGTAACCTCCCGAGGCAGCTACATCGCCCATGGAGACAACAATCGGCTTTACTTTTTTCAATTCGATGACCTGGCGCCAGATTTGTTCGGATACGAAGGCACTTCCGCCTGGTGAGTTGACACGGAAAACAACGGCTTTTACGTTTTCGTCATTTTTTAACTTGATGAGTTCGGAGGCTACTTTTTCTGTAATAGCCTGTTCCGTATTATAAGGTGAAGAGGGAGTTTCGGGTTTGATTTCGCCTTCTGCATACAGGATTGCTATACGATCTGCCTTTTCACGACTGATGGTTTTAATGCTTTTCATATTTGAAAGGCTGGCGGTCTGTAGGCGTTTGTCGCTTTGTCCGGCCAGCTCTTTTACGAATTCTTCGGCTTCGGGACGGTATTTCAATTCATCAATCAGGCCGCATTCGACAGCTTTTTCGGCCGCAGAGAAAGCATAGCCTTGATTGGCAAAGCTATTGATGTCGGCAACCGGGATTTTTCTGGATTCGGCAATGCCGTTGGTTACATTGTCCCAAATGGTACTTATATATGATTGGATTTGTTCACGGTTGGCGTCACTTAGTTTGTCGAGCATGAACGGTTCAACAGCGCCCTTGTAAGTTCCGACTTTAAATATCATCATTTCTACGCCGACCTTTTTTAATAAATCTTTATAGAACATCGTTTGTGAAGCCATTCCGACAAGTCCTAACGTACCTTGTGGATTCAGGAAGACTTTATCGGCAACAGAACATAGATAATAGCAACCCTGCGTATAATTATCAGAATAAGCAATAATGAATTTTCCGCTTTCTTTGAAATCATTCAATGCTCTGCGTATGGCCTCTAGGCTGGCAGAGCCGGTGCTAAGACTTTTTGCTTCTATATATATGCCTTTAATGTTTTTGTTCTCTTTGGCAGTCTGGATAGAGGAAAGAATATCTTTTAATGAAAGAGACTTATCTGTTTCACCCATCAGCATAGCGATTGGGTTTTCTTCGGTATTGTCGGAGAGGTTTCCTTCAAGCGTTAATTTATATACGGTATTGCTTTTTGGGGTGTAATCAGGAGTACTACCTACACTGGCTGCAATACCAATCAGAGTGAATACAAATACAATGGAAATCAGGCCAACAGCAACAAAAACACCTAGTGCTGAGGCGAACATCATTTTAAAAAATTGTTTCATATCTATATTTCGTAAGTTTTTATCAGACAGCAAATATAGTTAACTTATTGATACTAACCATTCTTTTGCCTTGAATTATTTCGGGAGATATGTCTCTTTGCTGTTAGAACTTTGGTATAGACTCTATTACTATTTATTGTAACTGGGGTAAGAGAAGTAAACAGATCCTATTTATATATCTTTTTTCTGAGTTTTCCCCGACCTCCCTGCAAATCTCCCAATGTTATAACTATTCTTTCTGATGGAATAATTAATCGTTCGACAATCATTCTCTATTCATTAAACAGGCGTTCTCTATTCATTCGACAACTGTCGAACGAATAGAGGATAAATATCGAACGATTAATTATTCCAAGCGAGAAACTAACTTTTCCAAAGCGAGGTTTCATTCATTATAAGATAAGCGGAAAGTCAGATGCATAATTTTCTCTTTCTCTGTGCGTACATTATATAACATTGTCTCCGGTAAAAAAATAAATGAAAAATAGTTTGTAAAAAGTTTGGATCGTATATAGTAATCTACTACTTTTGCACCCGCATTCGAGAGAGAACGGCGCACGAACATGATGAAAGAGGTAACCTGAGGAAAGGGGATGAGGTTAGATGTTCTAAGCAAAATTCCAACCGCCACAGCGACTCGAAAAAAACTTTTCAAATTTTCTTCTGAAAAATTTGGCAGTTAAAAAAAAGTCCTTACCTTTGCAGCCGCAATCGAAAAGAAAGCGAAAGTTCTTTGAAAGATTTACATATCAACAAGTAGTACAAGTATTAAAAATTAATACCGTCAATAACTTGAAAATAAATACGAATTCTGAGCATAAGATATAACAATTTAAACAACGAAGAGTTTGATCCTGGCTCAGGATGAACGCTAGCGACAGGCTTAACACATGCAAGTCGAGGGGCAGCATAAGGTAGCAATACTTTGATGGCGACCGGCGCACGGGTGAGTAACGCGTATGCAACCTACCTATCAGAGGGGAATAACCCGGCGAAAGTCGGACTAATACCGCATAAAACAGGGGTTCCGCATGGAAATATTTGTTAAAGAATTATCGCTGATAGATGGGCATGCGTTCCATTAGATAGTTGGTGAGGTAACGGCTCACCAAGTCTACGATGGATAGGGGTTCTGAGAGGAAGGTCCCCCACACTGGTACTGAGACACGGACCAGACTCCTACGGGAGGCAGCAGTGAGGAATATTGGTCAATGGGCGAGAGCCTGAACCAGCCAAGTC